>CAYVOE010000036.1:12213-19623 GCA_964452795.1 uncultured Nitrospiraceae bacterium | reverse complement strand
AGATCTTGGCGATGATGCACTCCATCTCGCCGCGGTAACCGGCGTCGATCAAGGTGGAACACCAGGCCACCAGGGCATCTGAGGCGACAATCATTCCGGCCAGTCGGCCGAGCCGCCGCTGGACCAGTTCCCGCGTGTTCGTGTCCGGCTCCTTCTTCTGCCACCGGTCGAGGATGCGTTCGAAGGCCCCGAGCAGGAAGTGGCCGCTGCCGCAGGCGGGGTCGATCATACGGAACCCCGGCGGGGTGACTTCCCGGCCGTCGCCGTCGCGGATCGCCGGCGCGTCCAGCCCGAACTCCTCCAGCGCCGGGTCGAGCGTGCGCTCGAGTATAAAATCCTCCACGAACTCGGGCGTCTGGAGCAGGGCGTACTTCTTGCGCGCCGCCTCGGACAGGTCCTGGTAGAGGTCGCCGAGGAAGCGGGTGTCCCACGCGGGATCGGTGAAGTCGTGGACGAGCGCCCCCGTGTCCGCGTCGATGCGCTGGAAGAATTTCAGGATTTCCCCGGCCGCGTCGCCGCTGAGCCATTGCGGCACCTCGAAGACGGGGTTGTGCGTGCCGAAGATCTCGCGCCCGCCGGGGAGCCGGCCCACTTCCTCGAACACGCGCAGGAGGTATTCCCGGTCGGTCTCGGTGGGGTGGTCGCGGAAATAGAGCTCGTGTTGGTCGCGGGCGGCCGACAGCCGGTCCTGGGGCCCGGCGATGCGGGGCGGGTCGATGAGCCCGTTGTCCTCGAGAAACCGCACGAAGGCGGCGCTGAGCGTCCAGGCCGCGGCCTGCTGGGTGGCGTAGTCCGTGCACCAGTCGTGAAAGGACTGGGCCGTGCGGCCGGCCTCGCGGGCCTTCTTATACTCTTCCCGAAGCACCTCGGCCGCGTGGGGCGCCGATTCGGCCCGGTCCGCGAGGTCGCGTTCGAGCCGGGCGACGAGGGGTCGGATGTCCCGGAGCAGTTGGCCGCGGTCGATCACGTGTTGACTCCTTTGAGGCCGAGGGCGGCCCGGTGTTCGTTTCGGATCCACCGCTCGGGGATGCGGATTTTCTGGCCGGGGGAGAGGATGGGCACCACCTTGCCCTCCATCTCCGCGTCGGTGCTGCCGACCAGGAGCACCCACAGCCCCGGGAGACCGTCTCGGCGGCCCACCTGGTCTCTCAGGCGCTCGAGCATCTCCATCTGGTCGTAGCGGCCGATGAGCTCGGGAAACACGAGGAGGACGGTCCGCTTCGATTCGAGGAGGCGCGCCTCGATCTCCGGCACCGCCCGGCGCACCAGCATGAGGAGCCGGTCCCAGTCCCGGCCGCCGCGGGTGGCGTCGGTCTGGACCACGAGGTCCCAGTTGACCCGGGCCTTCTCCGCCGTCCGGCGCAGGGTCTCGATGAACAGCCCCTCGAAATCGACGACCTCGACCGGGAACCGGCGGGCCAGCTCGTCGCGGGCCTGTTCATACTGCTTCGGAGAGACCAGGAGCACCAGAAAGGCCCCTTCTCGGGCGGCCCGCTCGAGCCGTTCATCGAGGAGGCGCGCGTCGGCGATCTCGGGGCTGAGCCCGCCGTCGCCCGGGGCCGTGGGGTACCGCGTGAGCGGGCCCGTGCTGGTAGGGTACGTGAGGCTCGTGGCCACGGGGTTGACGTACGCGCCTTTGCCGTCCCGGGCGGAAGGCTCCCACCGGAGGCCCAGGCCCGTCTCCCTCAGGAGCGCGTCGAGGGCGGGACGGTCCGGCAGCGGCGCCGCCTCGGGGTAGCGGCTGCGCACGCGGGTCCGGACGTCTTCCACGGAGAGCTGGGGCACGCCCACGAGGGCGCCCTGAGACAGCTTCAGCGCGCGGGCGGCCTCCATGGCCCGGGGATACAGCTCCTGGCGGCTCGAGACGCAGGCCCCCCGCGACGCCGCCGCGGTCAGCCGGACCAGCCGTGCCTCGGGCAGCTCGATGTCGCCCCGGGGCGGCTTCACCCCCTGGAGCCGCTCCACCACGCGCGCCGGCGCCACCAGGGGATCTTCCCCGGCCAGCTTGTCGGCCTCGCGCCCCAGGCGCAGGGCGTACTCGGCCCGGTCCGGGTCGACGGTGATGAGCGTCCGCCCGTCCGACCGGCGGAAGAAGAACCGCGGCTGCTCGAGGCTGCGCTCGGCCTCGACGGCGGCCCGGGCCACGGCCATGGCGTAGCGGGTCCGATCGGGCTCGTCGTGGGCCGAACCCCGCGCCGCCAGGAGCGCCTGGGCCAGTTCCTCGGCCGACATGACGCCCCCGGCCCCCTCGAGCATCTCGGCGATGTCGGACCGGAGCCGCGTCAGGCTCGGGTCGTCGCACCAGCGTTCCTGAAACTTGCCGACGAGCTGCTGGACCCGCGCCCGGGTCACCTCGACCACCGCCGCCACCTCGGACTGGCTCGGCCAGGGTTCATCGACCTCGGGCAGCAGCCCCAGGAGCGCCCGGAGCGTCCGCCGGGTGTTCTCGTTCGCCCGCGAGCCCGGCCGCGTGATCCGCTGCACCAGCAGGTCGATGCCCATGGTCTCGACGGGGACGGCTTCGTCCTCGACTATTGTGCCGGGCCCGGCGGCGGTCGATTTCGCCACGGGCCGGACCTGCCCGTCGAGCCGTTTGTGGAGGATGCGGACCGCCTCGAGGATCTCGCGCCGCGTCTTGTTGCCCACGCCGCGCAGCCGCTGCAGCTTGCGCAGGGGGAAGCTGAGGAGGTCGTCCACGTTGAGCACGTTGGCGCGGTCGAGGGCGTTGCAGGCGCGGGTGCCCAGGCCCAGCTCGTGGATCGACGTGTCCAGGGTCGCCGCGTCCAGACGCTCCGCCAGGGCTTCCCGACCTTCGTCGTCGACGACGGGGCCGGGTTCTTCAATCCCCTCGAAACACCCGCGCCAGGCCCGCAGCATCTGCTCGGCGTTGTCGAAGCGCTCGGCCGGGTTCCGGCGGAAAGCCCGCTTGAAGAATTCCGTGAGCTCCTCCCGGAGGCTCGGATCGAACAGCTCGGGCTCGATGGCGATCTCGTCCGACACGTGGACCGGATCGGTCTTGCCGTCGCCCCATTGGGGGAGCGTGCCCGTGGCCAGCTCGTGGAGCGTCATGGCCGCCGCGTAGCGCTCGGCGTGGAGGTCCCAGCGGGGCGGCTTGCGCAGAGGCAGGAGCGGGTCCAGGTAGCCCGGCGTGCCGGCCCGGATGTTGTCCATGGGCGTCCGGGCGAGCGAAAAGTCGAACAGGACCACGTGGAGCCGGCTGCCGCGGCCCACGGCGCCCACGGCGATGTTGTCGGGCTTGATGTCCCGGTGCGGGATGCCCTGCTCCTCGAGGAACATGACCACGTTGAGGAGGTCCTCGCCGAACCGTTGCAGGAGGTCGAGGTGGAGCCGGCCCTCCTTGCGCAGGCGCTGGCCGAGGGTCTCGATGCGCAGCTTGTCCTTCTCGGCGAAGACCGGGCGCATCAGGAAGCCCTCGTGGTCGCCCAGGGTGTAGGACCTGCAGAACTCCACGACGTGGGCATGGCGCAGCTTCTGCAGCACTGCGGCCTCATCCCGAACCCGCGCGTTGTGCTCGGGGTTCGTGGCGACCTTCAATACGTAGTGTTCGTCGTCCCGCTTCACCAGGAGCGCCGTCGAGCATCCGCCCTGCCCGAGATGGCGGACCACCTCGTAGTTCTCCGGCAGGAGGTCGCCCGCTTTGGCTTGAGCGGGATCTTCCACAACTTCGTGGGACGGCGCCGTGAGCTCGTCCTCGACGTCGTCGAGCCTTTCCAGGAAATCAACGACCGAATCGACGCGGACCGACACGTCGGGATGGGTGCTGAGCCGGATCAGCGACTCCAGGCTCTGGCCCGCCCCGTTCAATACGGAGCTGATGGACAGGCCCTTGTGCTCGAGGAGCTTCTGGTTGAGCTCGAGGGAGTTGGTGGCGGGCGGTTGTCCGGACAAGAGGTGATAGGCGATGGCGCCCAGGGAGAAGACGTCCAGATGCTCGCCGGCCAGGTCCGGATCGCTGAGGGCTTCCGGGGCCATGTAGACCCGGCTGGTGTCGTCCACGATGCGATCGGCATGCACGGTGATGGTGAAGGCCGTCTGGCCCGTGGACGACGATCCGCCTTCCCGAAATCCGGCCTGCCAATTGAAAATCTTGATGCGGGGCCGGTCGCTGTCGGGATCGGTGACGAGGATGCTCTGAGGCGACAGGGCCCGGTGGATCACCTTGTGCTCGTGGGCGAACCGCACGGCGTCCGCGATCTGGTGCAGGAGGTGCAGCCGGAGGTCGATGCTGAGCTTGTCGTTGCGCTCGACGAGGTAATGGTCCAGCCGCACGGCGTTGGGATCGTACTCGTAGATGATCGCCGGGCCGCGGGTGCTCTCGGTGGGGGTGTGGGCCTTCAAGATCCCGGGGTGATCGAGCCGCTCGAGCAGGTGGAACTCGCGCTCCGCCGCCCGCTGAATGATCCTGCGGTCCTCTTCGTTCGCCTCGGTGCGGACCAGGTAAATGCGGACCCGGCGGTACGTTTTGTCGAAGGTCGCGTGAGCCGCCTTCCAGTCCTGGTAGCCCGGTCCCGATCCAATCACCTCAACGAGGTCGTAATCGCTGACCTTGCGGTCGCGGTGAAACGGACGAATGCCCGCCTGCTCCAGGGCCTGCGACACCAGCCGGGCCGTGGGCCGGTCGTGGACCCCCTTCGGAGATTCGCTCAAGCCGGGGCAGTGCCGCCGACCGATGGCGGCCAGGATGCCGGGCCGCGCCGGTCGGTCGCCCTCGGCCTCGCGGTCGCGCAGGCAGACGCGGGTGCGCGCCGCGCCTTCCAGCTCACAGCGCAGGTCGGGCGCCGAGCAGAAGACCAGCTCTTCAATAAAAGGAACGGAGCCTTTCTTGCGGGCGACCTTCTGCCGGTTCAGGAGCGACCGCAGCTTCTTCGCCTTGAGGTTGGCGGCGTAAAGGGGGTTGTCGACGGTGCGGCGCCGTCCGTTCGATTCCCAGACCCAGGTGGAGGTGTCGCCGCGGAGGATGCCGGGGTCGCTCTTGATCTCGATGAGGAAGAATCCCTGGGGCGAGAAGACCAGCAGATCCACCTCGTTGACGCTGCCGTCCTCGGCGATGAACTCGAGGTTGGACCATGCGCGCCACGGCTCGTGGTCGGGGAACCGTTCGCGGATGAACTCGAGCGCCTCCCGTTCCCAGCCAAACTGCGATTCGCCGATAACGTTCCAGTTTGCCCCCATGCTCCCTAACCCGTTCGCGGCCGGCCAAGCGACGAAGTAACCGCCGACAATCTCAGCGTTTCATCCCCAAGTCCCGCAGTGCCAACACATAACCTCCAAAGGTTACGAGCCTAGCACAACACGCCCGGATCCGCAAAGGCGCGAAGGTCGCCAACCCGATTGACGAACCCGCTCGGGGGATCTATGCTGGCCCGGTGGACGTGGAGGCAGGGGACGAGAAACGGTGCAAGCCGACCGAGCGAGGAGCCCCATGGACCCGAAGCTAAGCGACCGGATCAACGATCTCCTGGACTGGCTGAAGCCGTTTTGGGAGCAAGTGCCGCAATTGAACGAAGTAAGCCTCGAGTGGTCCGAGGACGACATCCTGGACTTCGTGGTGGACGACGTGCCGTCGCACGAGAACTATTTCCACACCCTGGAGCAGCACCTTGCGGCCGGTCGGATGACCGAAGAACAGCGGGCTCGGTTCGCCGAAATCCGGGCCCTTCGCGACGAGCACAGGGACGCCCTCGAGGACTTCTGTCGATAGCGGTCCCGCCTGCCCCGAGCCAGGCCGAGCGTTTGATAGCGTGCACCGAATCCGCCGGGCCCCCGACCCGAAGCCCCACCTCCCCGAAACCCCGATTCGGCGAGCTTTAGACTGGTGGGCGATGCAGGACTCGAACCTGCGGCCCCCTGCGTGTAAGGCAGGTGCTCTAACCAACTGAGCTAATCGCCCGCGACGGAACTCTACCATTGCGGCGCGGTCCGGGGCAAGGGCGGGGGCGTTGCCGGGGGGCGCGGGGACCGTGGTACAATGGGCCCGCCCCCGGAGAGGCCCTACTCGGTGAACAATCCGCAGGTGTATGGTGTCTTATGGATCCGACCGGCCGTAGCAGCGCAGACGCTCAGGAGCAATTCGATCCCGTGGTTCTGCTGAAAGAGTCGCGGGCCCGATCCGACTCGGGCCTTGTGGAGGAATGCCGCAAGGGAGACGTGTCGGCTTTCGACGAGGTCGTGCGCCGTTACAAGGACCGGATCTACCACGTGGTGTACCGGTTCCTGGGCAACCACGAGGATGCGCTGGACGTGTCCCAGGAGGTGTTCGTGCGCGCCTACCGGGGTATCCGCGAGTTCCGGGGCAACGCGAAGCTGTACACGTGGCTGTACAGCATCGCCGCGAACCTGGCGCGGAACCGGCTCCGGGACGGCTCGCGCAAGGGGCGCAATCGGGCCATGTCGCTCGAGGCGCTCGAGGCGGAGGCTCCGGGCGCGGCCCAGAACGCGACGGCCACGCACCACACGCCCCGGACGGCGGCTTCGGAGAAGGAGCTGGAGGCGATCCTCCAGCAATGCCTGGCCGAGCTGCCGGATCACTGCCGGATGACGTTCGTGTTGCGCACGTTCGAGGATCTCAGCTACGAGGAGATCGCGGAGGCCATGGGATGCCCCACGGGCACGGTGAAGTCTCGTCTGAATCAGGCGCGACGCATGCTCCGCGATCGCTTGCGGGAACTGGCGGTGCTTTAAGAGCATGATGGATTGCGAACAGGCACGAGAGGAGTTCGCCGCGCTGCTGGACGGCGAGTTGGAGCCCGAGGACCGGGCGACGGTGGAGGCCCATCTGTCGCAGTGTTCGGAGTGTCTGCGGGAGCTCGACGGGCTGAAGCGGGTGGACACGGCCTATCGCCGGCTTCCGCGGGTTTCGGCGCCGGACCGGTTTGAAGAAGGGGTGCGGTCGGCGCTCCGTCCGAGCTTGTTCGTTCGATTGAACCCGGGCGCGCGCGTCCGCCGTCCCCGGTGGCCCGTGGTGGCCGCGGCGGCTGCGGTGTTGCTGGTGGCGGGGGCCGTGGCGGTGCGGCTGGGACTCTCGGGACCGGAATCCCTGCACCTGGCCCAGGCTCCGGACACGGGGGAAATGGCCGCGCTCGAGGAATCCGCGCCGCTTGCGCAGGCCTCGCGTTTCGCGCCGAAGGCAGACGTTGCCGCGTTGGGTGTCGCCGAGGATGCCGCGACGGCGCCGCAGACCATGGCGTCGAGGTCCGCGGACGTTTCCGCCGAGGCACCCGGCGCAGCGCCAGGCGCGCCGCAGATCATGCGGTTTGAGGGTTTCGCCCCGGCGACGCCCCCGCCGTCGCCCGCTCCGGAGGCCGAACTGTTTTTCCAGGCGGAGCCGGCACCGGCCCCGGAAGCGGCCCCTGTGGAACCGTTCGCGGGTGAGGCGGCCCCGGTCGAGTC
>CAYVOE010000036.1:0-12203 GCA_964452795.1 uncultured Nitrospiraceae bacterium | reverse complement strand
GTCCGAACCGCTCTTGAATCCGAGTGCGGCGGCGGAGATTGCTCCGATGCGGAGGATGGCGGCGCCGGATTCCGAGCGGCGTGAGGTCGCCGGCCGGTTGTTCCATTGGGCGGACGGCGCCTGGCGTCAGGAAGGCTTTGAAGAGGAACTGGTCAACCCGCTGCTTCGCGAGTCGGAGGCCTTTCAGGTCCTTGTCGCCGAAGATCCCCGGTTGGCCGAGCTCGAGTCGCTGCCCGAAGCCGTCATCTTCCGCCACGGCGACGTGTGGTACGAGTTGCCGGCGCGCGACGCTTCCGAATCGCTTGAGGGACCCTCGGAACTCGTCGAACCGGACCATTAGACCCGGCGCCGATCGGGGTTCGGGCTAAAAACCGCGCTGACGGAGGATCTGTGCGGTCTGCGGGGAGGCAGGGTAACGTCCCGGGTACCGCACGAACTCGACGTGCCCGTCCATGTAGAGCACGTTGGCGCCGCCCGGGATGTGGTTAAACGACCGCGCGGCGAGGCTCACCATGTCGAACAAGGTCGGGATATCCCCTTGCGCGATGGCGCCGGCCGCCGGATTGTTGATGTCGGTGATCACGAAACGCTCGACCCCTTCCTTGAGCCGATAGATGCTGTCGCCTCCGCCGTTGCCCGTGCCGGGCCCCTGACCGCCGTTCACGATGCGCTGGTCCGCACAGTCGAGCGTCGAATCCTTGATGGGATGGTCGATGTTGAAGGTGTTGCTGATGCCGCGGGCCCGCTGGATGGTGGCGACGTTGACCAGCTCGATCTCCCGCTGCGTGATCCAGCCCATATAGACGTAGCTGAGACGCACAAAGAGGTCCGGTATGATGATCCGTTGCCCGGACTCCTCCACGTACCAGATTCCCACGTTGTCCACCCCGCCCCGCTCGTAGGCCTGGCGGCCTTCCTCGTCGGACGGGCAGAGCATGAGCCGGTCGTCGTTGAAGTAGTCGGGATACAGGTTCGGTCCGTCCACCCCGGCGAGCCCCCGGCGGCAACGCGGCCATTTTCCTTTGTTCTCGGCGGAGAACGCCTTGAAGACGACGGCCCACTGCTTGAGGTTGTTGGCACAACTGGCCCGGCTCGCCGCTTCACGCGCCCGCGACAGCGCCGGAAGCAGTATGCCGGCCAGGATGGTGACGATGGCGATCACCACCAGCAGCTCGACCAACGTGAAGCCCCACCGTTTCACGCTTCAGCTTCCTCCTTGAACTCGTTCCGGCTGCACGTACCGGAGCGGGGCATCGATTGTACCGGAAAACCGGCGCCGTAGCGTAAGTTTTTCAGAAGTCTCGTTTGTCGCGTCTTTTTCCGAACGAATTTCGGGCAGAGGGAAGGAACGTTGGCCGGCTACCGCATCGGTCCCGGCCCGCGGCGTCCGCCCCCCGCGCGAAAAAGCTTGACACGACGGCGCGATTGATTTAACGTTAAATCATGACGCGCACACCCAAAGACAACCGGCCGCCCCGACCCCCGGCGCGCAAGCGGCCCGTCACCCTCAAAGACATCGCCCAGGACGTGGGAGTCAGCATCAACGCCGTCTCCAGCGTCTTGAATCCCCGCCGCGCCCAGGCCCGGGTCAGCGACGCCACCCGCCGCGCCATCCTGAAATCGGCGCGACGCCTCCAGTATCAACGCAACGTGGCCGCTTCCCGCCTGGCCGGCGGGGCCACCCGCACCCTCGGCATCCTGATGGCCCGCATGGGCAGCCCATACGACGGGCCCCTCGCCTCCGGCTTCGAATGGGCCGCGGCCCAGCGGGGCTACCAGTGCTTCGTGGGCTGTCTTCAATACGAGGGAATTCAGCCGCGGGACTACGTGGAGCGCTTCCTGGGGCACGGGGTGGAGGGCCTCCTGTTGTGCACGGTGTGGAACGACGCCCCCTTCACGGAGGCCTTTCGAGGCGCTCTCGAGGCCGATCTGCCCACGGTCTTCGTCGACTACGGCTGGGAAGAGTTTCCGGCGCCCCTGGTCTGCGCCAACCACTTCATGGGAGGGCAACTCATCGGCCGCCATCTCGCCGATATGGGCCACCGCTGCATTGCGGTGGTGAGCAACGAACGCAACGGGTCGGTCCGGTCCATCGTGGATCGCGTGCGCGGCGTCACGGAAGGCTTTAACCCTCCCCGCGGAAAGGCCCTGCACCGGGTGTATCTGAAGTCCCACGACACGGCGGAACTCGTCCGCGACCTGGCGGCCCTGCTCGACGCCTACCCGGAAATCACCGCGCTGGTCTGCGACAACGACGTCGAGGCCTCCCGCGTGGTTCAGGCCCTGAAGGCCTGCGGCCGCCTCGTTCCCGAGCACGTGGCCGTCACCGGCTACGACGACCTCGGCGCCGCCCTGGCGGAAGAGGTGGGCCTTGCGGGAGCGGAACTGGACTGGTTCTTCGCCACCACGCTGACCACCGTTCGCCAGCCCCTCCATCGCATCGGCGCGGAAGCGGCCGAGACCCTGATCGCCGAGGTGGAAGAGGGCAAGTCCGACCCGCCCCCGCAGCGCGTGCTCGACGTGGAGCTGGTGGTCCGCGCCAGCAGCCGATTGCCCGTTCGAGCCCTTTCGCGCGGCGGCCGGGGCGCCGGCGCCCGGTCGTAAGGTACCTCCCCGGATCCACGGTCCCTTCGGGTTCCGTCGTCCGGTATCCGGATTCGGTTTGATTTAGCGCTAAAGCCCAGCGCGAAGCGTCCGTTCCCAAGGAGATCCGAGGAGAGGAGGGGAGAGGAGAACCTTCTCCGGCAGGAGGAACGAACCGGTAGGGATAGCGAAGGTTTGTGCGAGTACCCGGCAGCCGCAGGGAGCAATTGTGCGTCATGAACCACAGTACAGCAGTCATCCGCAGGCTCGTAAAGGAGACAAAGCCATGAAGCGAATGCGCAGGCGAGGTTTCACGCTCATCGAATTGCTGGTCGTCATCGCCATCATAGGGATCCTGGCCGCCATTCTTCTACCCGCCCTGGCCCGGGCCCGAGAAGCCGCCAACCGGGCTTCCTGCCAGAACAACCTCAAGCAGTTCGGAATCGTCTTCAAAATGTTCGCCGGAGAGAACAAGGGCAAGTTCCCCGCCACCGTGGCCTGGGGCGGGCTGCCGGGAGGCCTCGACGCCGCCGTGCTCTACCCCGAGTATTGGACGGACCTCAACATCCGGTTCTGCCCGTCGTCGTCCAAACAGCGCACCGCCGCCGATACACAGGCCCTCATCGACTTCTGCGACATCGGAACCCGCAACGTGGCCTTCAGCTTCCAGGACAACTACTTCTACAACAGTTGGGCCTGCGTTGATGAAGCGACCTTCCTCATCGCCAACGGTACGACGTGGCTGGGGTTCGTCTTGTCGCCCACCGCGGAGACCCGGTTCACCGTGCTGGGCGACTGCACCCAGCCCGTGGCCCTGGCGACGGCGCTTGCCGGCAAGCGCATCCCCAATTTCGACTTCGACGTGAGCCGGGGCGCCCTGACCGACCGGGACTACTCGCCCGTGTTCTGGGACATCTTCGCCTCGGCCCTGGCGAGTCGGCCCAACTTCCGCCCCGTGAGCACCGTCCAGCGGCTGAAGGAAGGGATCGAGCGGTTCTTCATCACGGACATCAACAACCCCGCCGCCGGTGCCGTCGCCCAGAGCACCCTGCCGGTGATGTGGGACAACTGGATGCAGTCGGCCCAGTTCGATGCCGACGGCAACCCGCGCGAGAACACGCAGGTGGGCATCGCCGGGTTCAACCACGCCCCCGGCGGCTCCAATATCCTGTACATGGACGGCCACGTGGAGTTCGTGAAGTTCAAGGTCAAGTACCCCATGCAGAGCGACGATCCGTCGGGCGTGGGCGGCGACGACTGGGGCAACCTCATGGGCGAATGGATGGCCATCTGGACCGGTTACGGCCCCGACCCGGCCTTCCGGCTCAACCTCTGATCGCGGTCGAATTCGACCGGACCGATCCGCTACGCTAAGGCGGGTCTTTCGCGAAGAGCCATCGGAATTGCTCGGATGGTTCGGGCTACACTTCCGCCACGCAAGGAGAAGTCGTGCAGAACCGCATCGCCCAGGTCCGTCTCGATCTTGACCACCACGTGGGCCCCATCGACCGGCGCATCTTCGGCGGGTTCCTCGAACACCTCGGGCGCGCCATCTACGGCGGGGTCTACGACCCGGGCAACCCGCTCAGCGACGAGGCCGGCTTCCGCCGCGACGTCCTGGACGCGCTGCGGTCCCTCGATATGCCTGTGGTGCGCTATCCCGGCGGCAACTTCGTGAGTGCCTACGACTGGCGCGACGGCGTGGGGCCCCGTGAAGAGCGCCGGGCCCGTCCCGACTTCGCATGGAAAAGCATCGAGCCCAACACCTTCGGCGTCGACGAGTTCCTGGCGTGGTGCCGCAGGCTGGGCACCGACCCCTACATGGTGGTGAACCTCGGCACGGGAAGCCCGCGGGACGCCGCCGAGCTGGTGGAATACTGCAACCTGCCCGGCGGCACCTACTGGTCGGACCGCCGAGCCGCCCACGGCCATCCCGAACCGTACGGCATCCGACTGTGGGGGCTGGGCAACGAGATGGACGGGCCCTGGCAGGCGGGGCACGTGTCCGCCGACGTGTACGCCCGCCGGGCCCGGGTCGCGGCCCAGCTCATGAAAGGCCTCGACCCGACGCTGGAACTGGTGGCCGTGGGCTCGACCATGCCTCACATGGCCACCTACATGGAGTGGGACCGGGTGGTCCTCGAGGAGTGCTGGGACCAGGTGGATTACCTGGCCACACACCACTACAGCCGGAACGTGCCCGACGACCCTCCGGCTTTCCTGGCCATGGGCGTGGAAATCGACGAAATCCTCCAGGACTACGCCGGCCTGTTTCGCTACGTGAAGGCCCGTCGGAAGAGTTCGAAGAATCTGTACCTGTCCTTCGACGAGTGGAACGTGTGGTACCGCACCCACGACCGCGACCGGCCCTGGTGGCGGCAGGCGCCCGCCCTGCTGGAAGAGGTTTATGACCTGCAGGACGCCCTCGTGGTGGCCCAGTACCTCAACAGCTTCATCCGCCACGCCGACGTGGTGAAGATCGCATGCCTGGCCCAACTGGTGAACGTGATACCGGCTGTCCTCACGAGCGCCCAGGGCCTGCTGGTCCAATCGATTTACCACCCCTTCGCGCTGTGGTCGCGCCACGCCCGGGGCATCTCGGTTACGCCCGTGGTGGACGGTCCCACCTACGACGCCGGGTCGCGGGGCGAGGCCCCCGTGCTCGACGCGGCCGCCGCCTACGATCCCGAGGCGCGTCGCATGACGCTGTTCCTGGTGAACCGCAGCCTCGACGAAGCGCTGACGGTGGACGTGGCGGTGTCGGGGCTCGCCTGGGGCGCCGTCGAGACGGCTCACGCCCTCACCGGCGACCGACTCGACGCGGCCAACACCTGGGAGCAGCCTCAGGCGGTCCGGCCGACCCCCGGCGCCGCGCGCATCGCCGAGAACGGCGCGCTTCGCATCGTCGTGCCCGCGCGAGGCCTGTCCGTCGTCGCCGCGCCGCTGGTCGAAGGCGCTTCGGGCTCCGTTTCGGGCGACGGGTCCGGGGCCCGGCACGTCGTCGTCGGTTCCGCCGCGGAGAGCGGGGGATAGCGTCCCTTAAGGGCAAGTGTTTTTGGACTTGGGCAGAGAGGAGGAGGTAGCAAATTGCACCGGACAGAAATGGGACGAAGGGCTTTTCTGGCGACGGCGGGCGCGGCGGTGTCGGCCGCGGCGATGGCCGGAGCCGAACCGGACCGCGAGGGGTCGCTCCCTTCGGAGGACGACGTGCGGCCGGTCGTAGCGTTTCTTGAGCAGGAAGTCGAAGCGGGGTCGATTCCGGGGGCCTTCCTGGCGGCATCGCTCCACGGACGGCCCTTCCTCGATACCTGTGTCGGCACCTATACCGGCACAGACGGCACGGTCCGGCCCTGTACTTCCGGGGTAAGCTCCATCCTCTATTCTTTCTCGAAGGTGGTGTCGGCCACGGTTATCGCCACGGTCTGCCAGGAGGGGCGGGTGGAGCTCGATGCGCCGGTGCGGCGCTACATTCCGGAGTTCACGGGCGGGGGAAAAGACGAGATCACCCTTCGGCATCTGCTGACCCACGCCGCCGGGATCCCTTCCGTACGGGTGGGGTCCGCCGACACGCCCGAGAAGTGGCAGGCCAACGTGGACGCCCTGTGCGAGGCCACCGTGGAGTGGGCTCCGGGAAGCCGCACGGCTTACCACGGGGTTACGGGGCTGTTCCTCGCCGCCGCCGTGGTCTGCCGGGTCTGCGACGACGTCCCCTGGGAGACGCTGTGTCGGGAGCGCCTGTTCCAACACCTCGGCGACTGCCAATTCACCTTCCGCGTGCCTTCGGCAGGGCCCGACGCGGCCTTCGCGCCACCCAACTTCGCCTCCCTCGAAGACTGCCCCTTCGCCAATCTGCCACCCGCCGGCGCCTTCGGCACGGTGCAGGACATGCTTGCCCTGCTCAACATGCACTTCGACGGTACCTGGGAGGGCCGGACCATCCTCGAGCCCGCCATGCTCGCCGAGATGCACCGCATTCAGTACGCGGACGCCATCGCCGCCGCCCGGCGCGAAGGGAAGACGCCCGTCCACGAGACGTGGTGGCTGGGGTGGCTGATTCGCGGAGAGGAAAAAGAGACGGAGGCCTACGACTGGTTCGGGCTTCGTCACTGGGGTCCCCGGGCCTACGGCCACGCCGGCATCGACACCGTCATGGGCAACGCCGATCCCGATACGGGGGTGGCGCTCGCGTTCATCGCCACCGCCTCGCCCAAGAGCGAATCCGAGACGCGCCGGATCCGAAACGAGGTGTCCCGGCGGGTGCTCGAAGCCGCGGCGTCGGTCAGACGATCTCCTTGACCAGCTTCTTGGGCACGGGGAAGATGCGACCCTTGAACTCGACGTAGTAGTACTGCGGGTGTTCGTCGCGGATCTTCTCGGCGGGCTGGGTGAGGCCGCTGAGGTAGTGGATGGTCTTGAGGGGGGTGGTGTCCACCTTCGGCACTTCGGCCGGCTTGGGCTTCTTGGCCGCGGCGACGTAGGTGGGCGTCGCCTGGCGTCCGGCGAACTCTTCGCGGTAGCGCTTCACGCGCTCCACGTAGTTCCGGGTCTCGCGGATGTTGGGGATCTTCTTTCCGCAGTCCAGCACGGTCTTCGGACCGGAGTTGTAGGCCGCCAGTGCCAGGTCCACGTTGTTATCGAAGAGTTCCAGCATCTTCGCGATGTACTGGGTGCCGCCCGCGATGTTCTCCGCCGGGTCGAAGATGTCCTGGACACCCATCTCGGCCGCCGTGGCGGGCATCAACTGCATCAAACCTCGGGCGCCTGCCGGCGACACCGCATCCTGCTTGAAATTGCTTTCCGCCCGGATCATGGCGTACACGAGGCACTCGTCCAGATTCCAGCGGCGGCAATGCTCTTCCACCAGGTGGGCGATGCTGGAGACGTCGTAGCTGTTGGTGGCCTTCATCTTCCGATAGGTTGGATCGACCTGGATGGGCTCGAACTTGATGTTGAGTTCCGTGTAGCCCTGCTTGGCGCGGTACTTCTGGACCCGGTTGGTGAAGGTGGGAACGCCGCTGCGGTCTCGGAAGATGCGGATGTTGGAGTCCGCCCGTCGTTGCATCGAAAGAGAGCTTTGCGCCAGGGGGGTGGGTTCATACGGCCGCGCCTGCGTCGCCGGCTCCGCGTATCCCGCCCACGACATCAGCACCGCTATGCCCAGCACTACCGTTTTTCTCCCGCTCAGCCCTAAGACTCCCATTCGCGCCCTCACATTGCTGTGAAGAGACGGGCCACCCCGCCTTCTCCGCCGGCGTGTCACAGTGTCCGTTGTCGGTACGAGTATACCTGAGCTTTAGCGATGTGGCAAGAGGCAGGGGGGAGTTTTCCGGGAATTTAGTATAAGAAATGTGATTAATACTCGAACCGAAGGCCGAAAATCTCTTTTCACCCCTTCAAAGTGCGGCGGAGCGGCTCGAACACGGAACGCCGCCGTCGCGGGTAAACTCTTGCCAGATGCCTCCGCCGCGACATACAATGCTTCTTTAAGAAGGAGCGGTCAAACGGTATGTCGTCGAAGGAGCGGTTGGAGTACGTTCTGGGCCGTTGCCTGTCGGAGCGGAAGGCCACCCTGGCGACGGCGGAATCGTGCTCGGGAGGGCTTCTGGCGCATCGGATCACCAATGTGCCGGGGTCGTCCGCGTACTTTCTCGGGGGCCTCATCACCTACGGCAACGACGCCAAGGTGGAGTTCCTGGGAATTCCGGCCCACATCCTCGCGGTTCACGGCGCGGTGAGCGACGTGGTGGCCCAGGACATGGCCCAGGGCGTCCGGCAACGGTTCGGCGCGGACTGTGGCATCGGGGTCACGGGCATCGCGGGACCCGGCGGCGCCACGGCGCAGAAGCCGGTGGGCCTGGTGTACATTGCCGTGGCCGGCCCGGACGTGCGGGCCGTGACGGAGAACCGCTTCTCGGGATCGCGGGAGGAAATCAAGGACCAGACCGCCGAGCGGGCCCTGGCCTTGTTGTGGGAGCATTTGAAATGAGTGCGGGATTCGTGCACCTGCACGTGCATTCGGAATACAGCGTTCTTGACGGCGCCTGCAAGGTCAAGGAACTGATCCAGCGGTGCCAGGAGTATGGGATGAAGGCCTGCGCCCTCACCGACCACGGGGCGCTGTTCGGGGCGGTGGACTTTTTCGAGTCGGCGCGCAAGGCCGGGATCAAGCCCATCATCGGCTGCGAACTGTACGTTGCGAAGAGCGGCCGGTTCGACCGGACGGCCCGGTCGTCCGGAGCGGCATCGAACCATTTCCTGCTGCTGTGCGAGAACGAGGCGGGGTATCACAACCTGTGCCGGCTCAGTTCGCTGGGGTTTATCGAAGGTTTTCATTACCGGCCCCGGGTGGACGACGAACTGCTGTACAAGTACCGGGAAGGGCTCATCGCCACCAGCGCGTGTCTGGCCGGCGAGATTCCCCAGTTCCTGCTCAACGACGACCTCGACGCCGCCGACCGGTCGGTGCGGAAGTACATCGAGATCTACGGCAAGGACAACTTCCTCATCGAGCTGATGGACCACGGCATGCCCGAGCAGCAGAAGATCAATCCCCTGCTCGCGGAACTGGCCGAACGCCACGGCCTGATGCTCATCGCCACCAACGACTGTCACTACACCGACCGCGCCGACGCCGAGGCCCACGACGCACTGTTGTGCATCCAGACCAACGGCATGGTGGACGAAACGGACCGGTTCCGTTTTCCCGGGCCGGAGTTCTATTTCTGCAGCCCCGACGAGATGCGCGCCAAGTTCGACCGCTGGCCCGAGGCCGTGGCGAACACCGAGAAGGTGGCCGAACGGTGCAACCTCGATCTGCCGTTGCACAAGCACCTCATTCCCGAGTTCCGGCCGCCGGAAGAATTCTCGAAGGTCGAGTACCTCGAGCACCAGGTGCGCCGGGGCCTCGAGGAACGGTTCGGCACGCCGTCGGAAGCGTACCTCGAGCGGGCCCGCTACGAGCTCGACGTCATCGAGAAAATGGGGTTCGTCGACTACTTTCTGGTCGTGTGGGACCTCATTCACTACGCGCGCGAGAACGGCATCCCCGTGGGGCCGGGGCGCGGCTCGGGCGCGGGCAGCCTCGTGGCCTATGCCCTCAAGATCACCAACATCGACCCCTTGCGCTACAACCTGCTCTTCGAGCGGTTCCTCAATCCCGAGCGCGTGTCGATGCCCGACTTCGACCTCGACTTTTGCTACCGCGAACGCGAGCGCATCATCGAGTACGTGAAACAGAAGTACGGCGAGGAGAACGTCAGCCAGATCATCACCTTCGGCCGCATGCTGGCCAAGCAGGCGGTGCGCAACGTGGGCCGCGTGCTGGGCATGCCCTACGCCGACGTGGACCGCATTGCCAAGCTGATCCCGGACGAGCTGAAGATCACCCTCGAGGACGCCTACAACCGGGAGCCGGAGATCCAGCGGCTCGTCAAGGAAGATCCCCAGGTGGCGCGGCTGTGGAAGCTGGCCACGCGCCTCGAGGGCACCATCGGCACCTGCGGCACCCATGCCGCGGGCGTGGTGATCTGCGACCAGCCGCTGACCGATCACGTGCCCCTGTTCAAGGCGGCCCAGAGCGACGTGGTGGCGACCCAGTTCGAGATGAAGGCCGTCGAGGAAGTGGGCCTCCTCAAGATGGACTTCCTGGGACTGCGCACGCTCACCGTGATCCACGACGCGGTGAAGTTCATCAAGAAAAACCGCGGCATCGACATCGACATCGACAACCTCGATCCGGGCGACACGAAAGCGAAGGAGGTGCATCGGTCCTACGAGGTGCTGCGGTCCGGCAAGACCACGGGCATCTTCCAGTTGGAAAGCTCGGGCATGCGCGACCTGGCCCGCCGCATCGGTCTCGAGAGCCTCGAAGAGATCTGCGCCCTCATCGCGTTGTACCGGCCCGGGCCCATGCAGCTCAAGGACCAGTACATCGAGAACAAGCACCATCCGGAGAAAATCACCTACGCCCACCCGAAGCTCGAGCCGATCCTCAAAGAGACCTACGGCATCCCTCTGTACCAGGAACAGGTGATGCAGATCGTGCAGGCCCTGGCGGGGTTCACCCTGGGCCAGGCCGACATCATGCGCCGCGCCATGGGCAAGAAGAAGAAAGAGCTCATGGCCGAGCAGCGCGAGAAGTTCGTGCGGGGTTGCGTCGGGAACGGCATCGAAGAGGACCTCGCCGGCACCCTCTTCGACGTCATCGAGCAATTCGCCGGGTACGGGTTCAACAAGTCCCACAGCATGGCCTATGCCTTCGTGGCGTACCAGACGGCCTTCCTCAAGGCCAATTACCCCGTCGAGTTCATGGCGGCCCTGCTGACCTCGGAATCGGGCAACCTCGACAAGGTGGCGCTCTACGTCGACGAGTGCCGCCGCATCGGCATCGAGGTCCTGCCGCCCGACGTCAACCACAGCCAGGTGGCGTTCACCGTCGAGGGCAACGCCATCCGCTTCGGCATGGGCGCCGTGAAGAACGTGGGCACGGGCGCCGTCGAGGCCATCATCGCCGCGCGCGAGGAAGGCGGACCCTTCCGGGACGTCTTTGACCTCTGCGCCCGGGTCGACATGAAAGGCGTGAACCGGCGCGTCCTCGAGAGCCTCAACAAGGCGGGCGCCTTCGCCAGCACGGGCTGGAACCGCCGCCAGGTCGAGGAATCCCTCGACGACGCGCTGAGCGAAGGCCAGATCAGCCAGCGCGAACGCGACGCGGGCCAGACTTCACTTCTCGATCTCATGGCAGGCGACGGCGGCGACGCCGCGGCGATGCATTCGCCGCCGGCCGTGGCGGAATGGCCGGAGCACGAGCTGCTCGCCTTCGAGAAGGAGATGCTGGGCCTTTACGTGAGCAGCCATCCCCTGGCGAAGCACGCCCTCACCCTGCAGCGCTTCAGCTCGGTCCGGCTCATCGACCTGCCGGAACTGCGCGACGGCCAGGACATCGTCATCGGCGGCCTCCTCACGACGGTGAAGAACCACGTCACCGCCCGCGGCAAGCGGATGGCCTTCTGCGCCCTGGACACCCTCGAGGGGCCCATCGAGGTCACCGTGTTCAACGACCTTTTCGAGCAGAAGGGACACCTCCTCGTGCCGGACGCCATCCTCATGGTCCCGTCCCGCATGAGCTTCCGGAACGGCGAACCGTCCCTGGTCGCCAACGACCTGGTGCCCATCGAAGACGCCGAGAACACCCTGACTCGGGCCGTCCACGTGCGCATCGCCCTGGGTACGGACGAGTCCGCCCTCGAGCAGCTCGCCCATCTCCTCGGCGAGCGCCCCGGCAAGTGCGACGTGTACCTCCACTGCATGAGCCCCGAGCAGGAGGACGTGACCATTCACGCCACCAGCGCCTGCCGCGTGGCCGCCTCGCCCGACCTGCGGGCCGCCGTCGAGCAAATCCTTGGCGAAGACAGCCTGTGGTTCAGCGGCGGCAACGGCCTGCCCCGGCACGACGAGGAAGAGTGATCGCGCCGACCGCCGAGTCCCGGAGATCGAGGCCGTATCCGGCGGAGTCAAGCTGACGAGGTAACGCTGCAATTCCTCCGCCATTACTGTCGCTCGGTGAAAATTCCCCGAAGGGGATCCATAGGTTAGCCCAGGGTCAGCGAGCGTAAGCGAGC
>CAYVOE010000035.1:13208-19639 GCA_964452795.1 uncultured Nitrospiraceae bacterium | reverse complement strand
CGAACCGTTGGGACAGGACATGGAGTTTATCAGCCTCACCGAAATCCAGGTGTTGATGTCCAATACGCCCAACATCAGCTCCACCGACTTCATGTCCGACATCCTCCAGGTGCCGGACCAGGGGTTCGTATACCGGCTTGACGACGGGGTGGACCACACCATCGAGCTCAATGCCGCGCTGAATCCCGGCGCGGGCACGGGCGACATGTTCATGTACATCCCCGACGACCTGTTTGGCAGCGGCCTGACGTACGTCTACCTCTATTCGGCGTTCGGCAATTTCCCGGCCGACGGCAACTTCGAGGAGTGGTCGGTGGTCTCGCAGCGCAGCACAGTGATTCCCGAGCCCACCAGCATGGCCCTTTTCGGCGTCGGCCTCGGGATCCTGGCCCTGCGCCGTCGCCGCCGCAACTGACGCGATAACCGTTCCCAACTTTCGACCCGGCGACCTTCCGAGGGACGCCGGGTCGACTTGTGTTTCCCCGGAAATGCCCGGGAGTTTGCTTCCAAGCCGGCCGGTATGGACACTCTTGCGCCATGAGTCAGCAGAGCGCGCAACGGCATCGGTCGGGGCTGGTGGTCAAGCTCGGCCTGTTCACGGCCACCATGATCCTCATGGGCAACATGATCGGGTCGGGGATATTCAAGAAGTCGGCGCCCATGGCGGCGGAGGTGCAGTCGCCGGGGCTGTTGATGGCGTGCTGGCTCATCGCCGGCATTGTGACGTTGTTGGGCGCCCTGAGCAACGCGGAGGTGGCGGGGCTCATCGCCGAGCCCGGCGGCTACTATCCCTTCTTCAAGCGCATGTACGGGCGCATCTTCGCGTTTTTTTACGGCTGGACCTCCTTCGCCGTCATTCAGTGCGCCTCCGTGGCGTCCATCGCCTACGTCTTCGGCGAGTCGGCCAATTCCCTTTTCCGGTTTCCGCGCCTGCCGGAGGCCTTCGAGGCCTGGACCTTCCTCGGCATCTTCCAGCCCCTCGACAACCTCGGCGTCAAGGCCTTCACCATCGCCACCATCCTGGTCCTGACCACGGCCAACTATTTCGGCGTGGGGGTGGGCGGGGCCATCGCCAGCTTCTCGACGGTGCTGAAGCTGCTGGGCATCGGCCTGGTGGTGGTCCTGGGCTTCGCCTTCGGCGACGGCTCGGCCGACCATTACCGTCCCCTCCTGGAGGCGCCCGACGCCGAATACTCCACGCGCCTGGGGCTGTTCGGAGCCCTCTTCGGGGCCTTTCTCGGCGCCTTCTGGGCCTACGACGGGTGGAACAACATCACTTCTCTCGGGGGCGAGGTACGAGACGCCAAGCGCAACATCCCTCTGGCCCTGACCATCGGCACCGTGTCCGTCATGGCCGTCTACCTCCTGGTCAACGCGGCGTACCTCTACGTCCTGCCCGTGGACCGCATGGCGGAGCTGGCGCGCACCTCGAACACCATCGTGGCCGTCGAGGCCCTCGGCCGGGCTCTGGGACCCATGGGCGCCTCCTTCATCGCCGTGCTCATCCTCCTGTCCACCTTCGGCGCCACCAACTGCCAGCTCATGCCCCATTCCCGGGTTTACTTCGCCATGGCCCGCGACGGCCTGTTTTTCCGGTCCGCGGCCCCGGTTCACCCGACCTACCACACCCCCGCGGGCGCCCTCGTTATCCAGGGCATCTGGGCATCGCTCCTCGTGATGAGCGGATCCTTCGACCAGCTTACCGACATGGTCATCTTCGCGTCCTTCATCTTCTACGGCGCCACGGCCTTCGGCGTCTTTGTCCTGCGCCGCCGCATGCCCGACGCCCCCCGTCCGTACCGGGTGCCGTCGGTGATCCCGGCCGTCTTCGTGGCCTTCTGCGTCGTCCTCGTCCTCGTCACCATCTACCAGCGGCCCCGCGACGCCGGCCTCGGCCTCGCCCTCATCCTGACGGGCATCCCCCTGTACTTCCTGTGGCGAAACCGGCCGGCGGTCGAGGACCCGCCGTCCCGGGAGTGAGACTTGCGCCGGCCGGGGCCGGTAGTATATGAGGCTGCCGAAGCCGGTCGGAGGGAAGGCCGGCGGGCAAGGAAGGAGCCGGGCCGTGGCGGAGACGGACATTCAGCCGTTCATAGACCATCTTCAGGGGGAGCGGGGCTTTTCGATCCATACGTTGAGGGCCTACGAGACGGATCTCGAGCAGTTCTGCGACTACGTGATGAACGGCCCCCGGGCCCTCGACCGGGAGCCGGGGGAACGGCCACGGGCGTCCCTCGAAGCCCTGCGCAAGGCCACCCGCAACGACGTGCGCGCCTTTCTGGGCCATGTTCAGACCCGGGGCGCCTCCGCCCGGACCGCCGCGCGCAAGCTGGCCGCCATCCGGGCCGCGTACAAGTTTTACGTCCGCGTGGGCGAGCTCGACGACGCGCCCACCCGGTCCCTGCGGTCGCCGAAACGGGGACGGGACCTGCCCGACACCCTGAGCATCCCGGAGGTGACGGCCCTGCTCGAGGCGCCCGACCGGACCACGGCCCTCGGGGCGCGCGATGCGGCCCTCCTCGAGACCCTGTACTCGAGCGGCATCCGCGCGGCCGAGCTCGCGGGCCTTGGGCTCGGCGACGTGGACCTTGTCGGCGGCACGCTGACGGTGCTGGGCAAGCGCCAGAAGGAACGCATCGCCTACCTGGGCCGGCCGGCCATCGACGCCCTTAACGCGTACCTGGCCGTTCGGGGCGAACTGGGGAACCCGCGCCACGATCGGCTCTTCGTGAACTGGCGGGGCGGACCCCTGACGACGCGGAGTGTGCAGCGGGTGGTCGAGCAGTACGTTCGCCAGGTGCTGCCCGACCGGACCGAGGTGTCGCCCCACACGTTGCGCCACACCTTCGCCACCCATATGCTGAACGCGGGCGCCGACCTGCGGGTGGTCCAGGAGTTGCTGGGCCACGTGAACCTGTCGACCACCCAGATCTACACCCACGTCAGCATCGACCGATTGAAGCAGATCTATCGGGAAGCCCATCCGCACGCGTGAATCCGCGCGGGCGGCCGGAAGGAGGACGCCATCATCCCTCTGCAACTCCGAAAGGAAAGGCGCCGCGCGATCATGGCTCCGGCGGCGCCGTCGCCGGCATGACCGACGCCGCTGCCGCCGCCTCCACCGAATCGGCGCAATCCCGGACTCCGTGGTACGTCCGCGTGACGCGGGCCTGGGGCCGGGGCCAGGACCACTACCTCACGCGATGGCTCTTCCTGCGGCTCCTGGGCGCGGTGTACCTCGTCGCCTTCCTGTCCTACGGCGCGCAGGTCGTGGGGCTCATCGGCCACGAAGGCATCCTGCCCGCCGACGCGCTGCTCGAGCGCGCCGGGGAACAACTGGGGCCCGAGCGCTACCTGGCCTTCCCGTCGCTGTACTGGCTCCATCCCCACGACGTCACGCTGCGGCTGCTCTGCTGGGGCGGCGCGCTGTGGTCGCTCCTCCTCGTGGGGGGGATCCTGCCCCCGGTGAGCCTGGGACTGGCCTGGGTCTTCTACCTCTCGCTGGCGGCGGTCTCCCAGGATTTCCTCGGCTTTCAGTGGGACAGCCTGCTCCTCGAAGTCGGCTTCCTGGCGATGTTCTTCGCGCCGCTCCAGGTCCTGCCGCGCTTGTCCAAAGAACCGGCGCCGTCCCTCGTCGTCCTGTGGCTGCTGCGATGGGTCCTGTTCCGCCTCATGTTCGGGTCGGGCTGGGTGAAGCTGGGCGACGAGACCTGGCGCAATTTCACCGCCCTGGCCTACCACTTCGAGACCCAGCCCCTGCCCGTGCGCTTGGCGTGGTACCTGCACCAGGCCCCGCCGTGGTTCCACGAGGCGGCCGGAGTGCTGGTGTTCTTCTGCGAACTTATCGTGCCCCTGCTGATCTTCGGCCCCCGGCGTCTGCGCCTCTTCGCTTTCTACGCCCTCGCCGTCTTTCAAATTCTGATCCTGGCCACGGGCAATTTCGCCTTCTTCAACTACCTCACCCTGGCCCTGTGCGTCACCCTGCTCGACGACCGCCACCTGCGCGGCCTGCTGCCCAAAGCCCTCGTCGCACGGTTCCGGTGCCCCACGGCCGCGCCGGTCTCCCGTCGTTGGGCCCGTGTCGGCGCCGGGATCCTGGCCGTCGTGGTGGCGGCCCTCAGCGTGGTGCAACTGGTCCGCCTCGCCGACCGGCGTTACGAGCCGCCCGGTCCCGCCGGCGCCGTGGTGCGGGTCCTGCAGCCCCTGCGCCTGGTCAATTCCTACGGGCTCTTCGCCGTGATGACCACGTTCCGCCGCGAGATCGTCATTGAAGGCAGCCGGGATGGTGTCGAGTGGCTCCCCTACGAGTTCCGGTGGAAGCCCGGCGACCCGGACCGAGCGCCCCGTCTGGCCGCGCCCCACCAGCCCCGGCTCGACTGGCAGATGTGGTTCGCCGCCCTGGGCCCCTACTACAACAACCCCTGGTTCCCCGGCCTCATGATCCGGCTGCTCCAGGGATCGCCGGAGGTGCTGGACCTCTTCGAGGACAACCCCTTCCCCGACGAGCCTCCGCGATACATCCGCGCCACCCTGTACGACTACCGCTTCACCCGGTCCGAGGAAGGCGCGCCGCCGCCCTGGTGGACCCGGGAGGAACTGGCGCCCTACTTCCCCCGCACCGCCCTGCGCTGATCTCTCGTCTTCGGCCTTGCAGGCCCGTCGTCCCGTGGGGTATCGTCTCCCCCGCATACTGGGTTCGGTATTCCATTCGATCGTCCTGTTCCATTACGTGGAGGGCACCTCATGTCGGTCGGTCCCGATCGGTACCTGCGGTATTGGCGCGCCAACCTGCGGCTCATCGCCGCCTTGCTTGCGGTATGGGCCTTCGTCTCGCTGGGACTGGGGGTCCTGCTTATCGCGCCGCTCAACGCCCTCCGCTTCTTCGGGCTGCCCCTCGGGTTCTGGATCGCCCAGCAGGGGGCCATCGTGCTCTTCGTCGCGCTGATCTTCTTCTACGCGTGGCGCATGGACCGGCTCGACAACAACTACCACGCGGACGAGTGAGCGCCTGCCCATGACCACCGAAGCCTGGACCTATCTCATCGTCAGCATCACTTTCTTCTTCTACCTCTGGATCGGGTGGCGATCCCGCGTGCGCGAATCGGCCGGGTTCTACGTGGCCGGCCACGGCGTGCCGCCCATCGCCAACGGCGCCGCCACCGCCGCCGACTGGATGTCCGCCGCGTCCTTCATCTCCATGGCCGGAATGATCTCCTTTCTCGGCTCCGACGGTTCCATGTACCTCCTCGGATGGACCGGCGGCTACGTCCTGCTGGCCCTGCTCCTGGCGCCCTATCTGCGCAAGTTCGGCAAGTACACCGTGCCGGACTTCGTCGGCGACCGCTACGATTCCGACACGGCGCGGGTCGTTGCCGCCATCGCGGCCATCTTCGTCTCGCTGACCTACGTGGCGGGGCAGATGCGCGGCGTGGGGATCGTGTTCAGCCGGTTCCTCCACGTGGACATCAACGTGGGCGTCCTCATCGGGATGGTCATCGTGGGATTCTTCGCCGTCCTCGGCGGCATGAAGGGGATCACCTGGACCCAGGTGGCCCAGTACGGCGTCCTCATCGTGGCGTACCTGATCCCGGCCATAGCCATCGCATGGATGCTCACGGGGAATCCCGTCCCGCAGCTCGCCTTCACCACCAGCGACATCGTGGCGCGCCTCAACGAGGTGCAGACCGACCTCGGCTTCAGCGAATACACTCAGCCCTTCGCCCAGGTGTCCCAGCTCGACTTATTGTGCATCACCCTCGCCCTCATGTTCGGCACGGCGGGGCTGCCCCACGTCATCGTCCGGTTCTACACGGTGCCCAGCGTGCGCGCCGCCCGCTATTCGGCGGGTTGGGCCCTCCTGTTCATCGCCCTGCTCTACACCACCGCCCCCGCCCTGGCGGCCTTCGCCCGGTTCAACCTCATCGATTCTCTCGACGGTCGACCGCTCGAGGAGGCGCGGGGCCTCCACTGGGTGCAGAGCTGGGAGGCCACGGGCCTTCTCGCCTTTACCGACAAGGACGGCGACGGCCGCATCGCTTTCGCGCCGGGCAACGCCTTTGAAATGGACGGACAGACGCCCCTGCGCGACCGGCCCGACCTTTCGTGCGCCAACGAGGTCTACCTGGATAAGGACATCATTGTGCTTTCCACGCCCGAGGTGGCCCGCTTGGCGCCGTGGATCATCGCGCTGGTGGCCGCGGGCGGGTTGGCGGCGGCCCTGTCCACCGCCTCGGGCCTGCTCCTGGTGATTTCGAGTTCCATCGCCCACGACGTCTATTTCCGCCTGATCAACCCCCGGGCCAACGAGGCGCACCGCGTCTTCGTCGGCCGCATTATGGTCATCCTGGCCCTCCTGGTGGCCGGCTATTTCGGCATCAACCCGCCCGGGTTCGGCAGCGGGACGGGGTTCGGAGCCGGCTTCCGCGGCAGCC
>CAYVOE010000035.1:7273-13198 GCA_964452795.1 uncultured Nitrospiraceae bacterium | reverse complement strand
GTGGTGGCGCTGGCCTTCGGCCTGGCCGCGGCCAGCTTCTTCCCTGTCATCCTGATGGGCGTCTTCGACCGGCGGGCGAACCGCGCCGGGGCCATTGCGGGCATGCTGACCGGCCTCGTCTTCACCCTGGCCTACATCATCGGCGAGAAATGGCTCGGCATGCCGCCGTGGTTGTTCGGCATATCCGCCCAGGGCATCGGCATCGTCGGCATGGTCTTCAACTTTGTCGTGGCCTTCGTGGTCTCCCGCGTCACGCCGCCGCCGCCGGCCCACATCCAGCAACTGGTGGGGGACCTGCGCATTCCGGCTCACCCCGGTCCTGCCGTCATCCTCGACGAAGCCACCAAGTGAGTTCGGCTGCGGTTTGATCGCGGGGCCCGGGAGCGATATTATGGATTTTCGAGAAACACCGCCGCTTCCGGGCCCCACCCTTCTCTACACGGGTCAAAAGGTGCCTCGGAGCCGGCGATCTCGTCCCCGAGCAAACGCGCTCCTTTACATTTGCACCTCAAAGGTGGAACCATAATTCCGCTACCGGCTCCTGAAGCATCGACACCGGCCGCCTTGACGGCTTTCACCGAGGAGACCCGTTATGCCCATGACCAAGCGCCAGGCTGCCGCCATCGCCCTGCGGGGAGGCGTCAATCACGTTCTACAGCACGGCGCACCCCGGCTCGTGGCCCAATTGGCTCGCCCGACCACGATGAGCATCATGATCACGCGTCAGTGCAACCTGCGCTGCGTTATGTGCGGTATACCCGACACCATCTGGTCCCACCTCACCGTCGAGCAGTGGAAGAAGACCTTCGACGACATCGGCCGCTGGGCCGGGGGCTATTGCAAGGTCCAGTTCAGCGGCGGCGAACCCTTGATCTTCAAGGGCATCTACGAAATCCTCGAGCATTGCGTGAAGTGGAACCTGATGCCCGGCATCACCACCAACGGAACCCTCGTGGACGAAGACACGGCGGCGCGGCTTATGAGCCTCGGCCTGGCCAACGTCAACGTCTCCCTCGACGGCATCGGGAGCGTGCAGGACGACGTCCGCGGGTATAACGCCGCCCACAAGAAGATCCGCGTGTGGGACAAGACCGACGCCGGCATCCGCCGGCTGGCCGAGGCGCGGGTCAAGGCCCGGTCGGGCACGGCCATGTTCATCAAGTGCTGCCTCATGTCCATCAACGCCCATAGCGCCGGCGATCTCGTGAAGTACGCCCAGGAGGTCGGCGCCGACGGCATCACGTTCCAGCCGGTGGACATCCGGGACGTCGAGGGATACGACACCCACAGCCTCGCCGACGACCGCCAGAAGCTGCTCGACGCCGCCGACACGCTGATTGCGATGAAGCAGGAGGGGGCGCCCATCACCAATACCGTGGAGCATCTGCGGCTGTTCAAGGCCTACTTCACCGATCCCTTCGCCGAGGACGGCTACGAAGGGCGCCAGCAGTGCAAGGTGGGCAACACCAGCATCGAGATCCATTCCGACGGGCGGGTCCAGTTCTGCCACGAGATCGGCATCCTCGGAAACGTCCTCGAGAAGCCCCTGCCCGAGATCTGGCGCTCCCACGTGGCGAACCAGCACCGCGGCGACATCGCGGGCTGTTCCAAGGGCTGCCTCCAGACCTGCTACGCCAACAAGACCTTCGCCCAGAAGGCCCGGATGTTCATGAAGATCGCCCGCGCGTAGCGGGCGGCGGTGACCTGGCCGTCCCGGCCTGATGCTCTTGTTCCCGGGCGAGGACGCCCCGGCCGCCCATTCCCTTTTCATCCGCGTTCCCAATCCCTCCGATTTTCGGTTGAGAGAACCGGCGATCATCTGGTATGATTCGCGTTTGTGACCCGTTTCGCGGGAGACGGGCGAACTCTGCCATAAAGGAGGTGAGAAGCATTGCGGACTTACGAAGCGCTCTACATCATTCGGCCGGACCGGTCGGACGATGAGATCCAGACGATAGACAACCAAGTCAAGGACCTCGTGACCAGCAGCGGGGGGACTATCGTGCGCTCGGAGATCTGGGGCAAACGGCGGCTGGCCTATGAAGTGAAGCATTTCATTGAAGGTCACTACGTTTTGTTGCGGTTTCAGAGCGAGCCGACTTTCATTGCCCGTCTGGAGAACCATTTCCGGCTGGAAGAGTCGGTGATCCGTTCGATGGTGGTGTACTTCGACGAGAAGACGCTGCGTCTGGAAGAAGAGCAGAAGCGTCGGACGGATGAGGCCATCCGGGCCAGTGCTTCCCGTCGCGCCCAGGACGACGACGAGGACGATGAACCGCCTCGTCCGCGCCGGTCTCGGGACGACGACGACGAATAACGACTGGGAGAATGACGGATGTCGGACCTGCGGATGCCGGACGTCAACAAGGTGGTCGTAGCGGGCCGCCTGACGCGCGATCCGGAATTGCGGTACCTCCCCTCGGGCATAGCAGTGTGCAAGATGGGCCTGGCGGTGTCGCGCTTTTACAAATCGAAAGACGGCGAACGCCGCGAAGAGACCCTGTTCATCAACGTGGAAACGTGGGATAAGCACGCGGAGTACTGCGGACAGTACCTCAAGAAGGGACGTCCCGTGTTGGTGGAAGGCCGGCTGAAGAGCAACGAGTGGGAAGACAAGGCGACCGGACAGAAACGGTCCACCATCGAGATCCGGGCCGACCGCGTCCAGCAGCTTGACTGGGACGAAGGCGGCGGCCGGGAAGGGGCGGCCTCGTCGGCCCGTCCCGCCCCGCGCGAGATCGAAGAGCCGGTACCCGAGGACGACATTCCCTTTTAGCGTGCGACCGGGAAGGTACGCGCCTGTGATGGAGGAATCGAATGGCTAGAGCAGCCGTGCGCGGGAAATCGAAAGCGCGCCGCAAGAAGAAGAAGGGCGCGGCCCGCAGCAAGGTATCCCGTCTTACAGTCGATCGGGTAGTATACATCGACTACAAAGACATCAATTTGCTGAAACATTACATTACGGAGCGGGGCAAGATTATCCCGCGCCGTATTACCGGGGCGACCGCGAAACATCAGCGCATGCTGACCGACGCCATCAAGAAGGCGCGGCAGATCGCGCTGCTGCCCTACGTCGCCGACTAGGATCCTGTGTTGAGTGAAGCCCGAAGCGGGACGCTGGTCCTGTACGGGCTGACGTTCGCCGGCTATTTCGTGGCAGGGCTCGTTTCGGCGGCCCTGCTGCGAACGTCGGCCATGCTGCACCCGTTGCCGCTGGGCGTGATCCCCTTTCTGGCGATCCCCCTGGCCGGACCGGCCCTGGCGTACGCGGTCCGGGGCCGGGGTCCGCTCCTGGGGCTGGGCCTGACGGCCAGCGCGGCCCTCGGGGCCGTCCTGTTCGCCCTCGTGGCGATGGCCTATCTGGCGATGGCCTACGGAGGCGCCGGCGTGCTCCGAGCCCTCCGGCAGGGCGCGGCGGAAACGATGCTGGTGGCGGCCATGGCCGGCGCCGGCACCCTGGTGGGCGTGTTGCTGGTGCGGCGCTGGCGCTACGACCGCGCCTATGCGGTCACCGGCGGCCTCCTGGTCGCGGCGACGGCGATGTATGCCGTGGCGAACGGCCCGGAATGGGAGGCCAGCGGATCGCGTGTCCTCGACACCACCGTCGAGATGACCGCCCGGCACATCGAGAACCTCGACCCCCGGGTGAACGACGAACGCTACCGGGAACAGTTGAACTTCTGGAAGTGGTTCCGAGACCATCACCGCCACATTTCCGCGGGGATACTCGGGGCGACGCTCCTGGTGGAGGCGGCCCTGCTCGTGTCCCTGGGAGGCACTTGGGCCCGGCGCTTCGGGGGCGTGGAGGGTCTGCAAGGCGTCTTCGTTCACCTGCGGCCGCCCGAGTGGGTGGTGTGGATCGCCATCGCGCTGGCCGTGCTCGGGTACGTGGACTGGCAGTGGCCCACGCCGTGGCTGCGAACGATCGTGTGGAACAGCGGCCTGGTCCTGTCGGCGGTGTATTTCATGACGGGACTGGCCGTGGCGGGCTTCGCGGGGCGCCTTTTTCGCCCCGGCCCCTTCCTGATGGCCGCGGTGCTGGTGCTCGTGTTTCTGGCGGGCCTGTATCCCGTCCTGGCGATGCTCGGGCTGTTCGACACGTGGGCGGATTTTCGCGAGCGCATGGTGCGGGCCGTGGAGCAGGCCCGGCGGCGGTCGGAAGACGACGGAGAAGATTGATTGCGGCGCGCCTCCGGGCGCTCCGGGAATGCGGGCCGGATGGTCCCGCCCGCAGGGAGACAACTGACGTGAAAGTTATCCTGAGCGAAAACGTGCCCAATCTCGGCGAGATGGGCGAGACGGTAAGGGTGAAAGACGGCTACGCCCGAAACTACCTCTTCCCCCGCAATCTGGCGGTGCCGGCCGAGTCGGGCAGCGCCAAGCAGATCGAGCACGAGATGCGCATGATCAAGAAGCGCGAAGAGAAGCGCAAGATCGCGCTGCGCGAGGTGGTCAAGCAGATGGAGGCCCTGACGGTCGAGATCAAGGCCCGCGCCGGCGAAGAAGACAAGATCTTCGGCTCGGTGACCTCCGCCATGATCGCCGAGAAGATGAAGGAGCTGGGCCACGAGGTGGACCGCCGCAGCGTCAAGCTCGAAGAGCCCATCAAGGCGCTGGGCATCTACTCGGTGCCCGTCGCCCTGGGCCACGGCATCGAGGCGAACGTGAAGGTGTGGGTCTCGTCCGAAACCCCGCCCCCGCCGCCGGCCGAAAAGCCCGCCGAGCCGTCCGCGGAGACGCCCGCCGAAGAGGCGGAACAGGCCTAAACCCCGCAAGGGCGCCATTCACCCGGATCCGTTCCGGGAATGGCGCCCTTTTTTTGCCGGCCGCCGCGCCGGAGGGTCGCCGGAACCGGAAATCGCCCTTCGGAAAAGCGTATAATCGTCGCGGGCCGCGCCGGCCCTCTCGCATTCCCATTCGAAACGACACCATCGATGACGGGTACGATTGCGGGCACGAACGCGAAAGCCCCCGGGGCGGTCACGATCGGGTCCGGGTCAGGAGGAGGGATCTCCCGCATGGCGACGCAGCGCAAGGTCGATTCCGCTTTCGACCGCATGCCTCCGCAGAACATCGACGCGGAACGCTCTGTCCTGGGCGCCATGCTGCTCAATCCCGACGCGGTGGGCGCCGCCATCGAGATCCTGCGCGAGAGCGGCCCGGACGTGTTCTACGCGGAGGCCCACCAGCAGATCTACGACGCCATCGTCGCCCTGTTCCGCCGCAACGTGCCCGTCGATTCCGTCACCCTGGGCGAGCAGTTGACCCGCGCCGGACACCTCGATTCCTCGGGCGGCTACAGCTACATTGCCGAACTGACCAGCGCCGTGCCCACCTCGGCCAATGTCGAGTATTACGCCCAGATCGTCCTCGACGCCGCCGTCCTGCGCAAGATCATCTCCACCTGCTCGAACCTCGCCGGCGAGGCCTATCGCGCCCAGGGCGACGTGAGCGAACTGCTGGATCGGGCGGAGTCGAGCATCTTCTCCATCGCCGAGCGGCGCCAGCTGAGTCCCATTTACAAGGTCAGCGACCTCCTCGAGGAGAGCATCAAGCGCATCGAGGCGGTGATCAAGGCCCACGACGGCATCACCGGCCTCGCCACGGGGTTCCGCAAGCTCGACGAGATGCTCTCGGGGCTCCAGCCGTCCGACATGGTGGTGCTGGCGGCGCGGCCCTCGGTGGGAAAGACGGCCTTCGCCCTCAACATCGCGGCCCATGCCTCCATCAATCTCGGCAAGAGCACGTTGCTGTTCAGCCTCGAAATGTCCAAGGAGCAGCTCGTCCAGCGCCTGCTGTGCATGGAAGGGTCCATCAACTCGGTCCGGCTGCGCACGGGGTTCCTGGCCAAGTCGGAGTTCGCCAAGCTCACCTACGCCGCCGACCGACTCAGCCGGGCGCCCATCTTCATCGACGACACGCCCA
>CAYVOE010000035.1:0-7263 GCA_964452795.1 uncultured Nitrospiraceae bacterium | reverse complement strand
GCCCAACATCAGCATCCTCGACGTGCGGTCCAAGGCCCGCCGGCACGCCGCCCAGCACGGCCTCGACCTCATCATCATCGACTACCTCCAGCTCATGACCTCGCCGGGCCGGTCCGAGAACCGCCAGACCGAGATCTCGGAGATATCCCGTTCCGTAAAGGGCCTTGCCCGCGAGCTGCGCGTGCCCGTCATCGCCCTGTCCCAGCTCAGCCGCGAGGCCGAAAAGGACGACACGGGCATGCCCAAGCTCTCGCACCTGCGCGAGTCGGGCGCCATCGAGCAGGACGCCGACGTGGAGCACATGCAGTCGCGGCCGCCCGCCCACGAGGCCGAAGGCAACGAAGACCTCATCAAGCTCATGGTCGCCAAGCAGCGCAACGGCCCCACGGGCCCCCTCAAGCTGCTCTTCGATCGGAGCATCCAGCGCTTCAAGAACCTCCTCGAGGGCGGCGAAGAACCCGAGGACTACGGATCGGGTTCCGCGCCCCTGCCCGACATCGACGCCGAAGAGATCCTCGACGACGACGACACGCCCTTCTGAGCGGAGCGGCGCGCCCCCGTTTGTGCGGCGGCCGATTGGCGCGGTATAATACGGGGATGACTACGGGCAGGCATATCACGCGAAATGGCTGTATCGGTGCGGGGCGTGCGGACGGGGGCGTCACGCCGCCCTAAGGCCCCGGTCTGTTCCCTTCCTTTCTGAATTCCCTCATGGGCCCTTATCGAGTGGGATCCGTTTCGAGCGCCCCGACCCCCGCGCCCGAACGACCCTGGAGCTTCCCAATGAACGCAGTGCTTGAACACACTTCCCGGGAGCGGGAGATCGCGCGCCGGCGAGCCTTCGCCATTGTGTCCCACCCCGACGCCGGCAAGACGACCCTCACCGAGAAGTTCCTGCTCTACGGAGGCGCGGTGAAGCTCGCCGGATCCGTGACGGCCCGCAAGAACCAGCGGGCCAGCACGTCGGACTGGCTCGATCTCGAGCGCAAGCGCGGCATCTCCATCAGCTCCACCGTGCTCCAGTTCGACTACCGCGATTTTCGCATCAACCTCCTCGACACCCCGGGGCACCGCGACTTCTCCGAGGACACCTACCGCGTGCTCACCGCCGTGGACGCCGCCATCATGGTCATCGACGGCGGTAAAGGCATCGAGCTCCAGACCCGCAAGCTCTTCGAGGTGTGCCGCCACCGCGGCGTGCCCATCTTCACTTTCATCAACAAGATGGACCGGCCGACGCGGGAGCCGCTCGAGCTGCTCGACGAACTCGAAGAGGTGCTGGGCATCGGGGCCTACGCCATGAACTGGCCCCTCGGCACGGGACCCGGCTTCCGCGGCGTGTGGGATCGCCGCACCCAGGAGGCCCACCTCTTTGAGCGCACCCCCGGCGGCGCCTACCGCGCGCCCGTGTCCACCCACGGCCTGTCCGATCCCAAGGTCCGCGAGAGCCTCGACGACGAGACCTACCGGACCGTCTGCGAAGAGGTCGAGATCCTCGAGGCCGCCGGGTCGACCTTCGATCCCGCCGATTTCCAGGCCGCCCGCACCACGCCCGTCTATTTCGGGAGCGCCTTGAACAATTTCGGCGTCCAGTTGCTCCTCGACGGCTTCCTCGAGTATTCGACGCCGCCCGCGCCGCGCCGAACGGTGTCCGGGGCGTCCGTCCATCCCCATCACCCCGCCTTCTCCGGCTTTGTGTTCAAGATCCAGGCCAACATGGACCCGCTTCACCGCGACCGTGTGGCCTTCGTGCGGGTGGTGTCGGGCGAGTTCCAGCGCGACATGAACGTCACCCATGCCCGGACGGGCCGCAAGGTGCGCCTGTCGAACGCCACCAAGCTCTTCGGCAACGAGCGGGAAACGGTCGACACGGCCTATCCCGGCGACGTGGTGGGCATCGTGGGCAACACCCTCTTCGCCATCGGCGACACGCTGACCGAAGACGCCTCCCTGGTCTACGACGAGATCCCCTATTTCCCGCCCGAGTGCTTCGCCTACCTCGAGTGCCCCGTGCCGGCCCATTCCAAGCGGTTCCGCACCGGGCTCAGCCAGCTTCTTCAAGAGGGCGTGGTCCAGGCCTACGAGTTGCCCGACGCGGCGCGCAAGGTGCCTCTCCTGGGCGCGGCGGGCCCGCTCCAGTTCGAGATCGTGCAGTACCGCCTCGAGAGCGAATACGGCGCCGCGTCCCGGTTCGAGTCGGCCCCCTGGACCGTCACCCGCTGGCTCGATCCCGCCGTGCATCCCGAACAGATCAAGACGGTTCAGGGCATGCGCCTGGCCCTCGACGGACAAGGGCGGACCGTGCTGCTCTTCGCCGATGCCTGGACGCTCCAGTACTTCCAGGAGCGCAATCCCGAGGTGGGGCTGAACAGTCTGCCGTATTGAGGAAATGAGCGGTTCCGGAGCCGGGGATTCAGCGGAGGGACGAACTTCGTATCGCCGAGCGGCAATCCCGCCCAAAAAAAAGCGCAGAGCCGACCGCTCTGGGGTCGGTCGGCTCCGCACCGACTAAGGAGGAACGGCAAAGCCGGATGGATGGCCCTGCCTCCTACTCGTGATGAGTTATCGGCAGCCCATCCATTAGTCTAAAGGTCGGGAGTCGACGGTGGGGGCCGAACCGTCGCTGGTGAAACGAAGCACGCCGGTCTCGTCCACGAAGAACCGACGCCACCCCGTGCGCCCCGGCGCCGCCGGAATGGCCGTGGCCTGGAACGCCGGCGCCGTCATGCCGTCTCCGGCCACCACGTTGGCCGTAAAGATGTAGCCCATCTTGTTTCCGCCGCCCAGGACCGAGTCGATGAAAGGCGGCGTCGCGCCCGAACCGGCGGGGTCGGCGAGCTGGGGCAGCGTGCCGTAGTCGCCCAGCCCGTCGGCGTTGGCGTCGGCAAATCCCGCCGCCTGGTACCCGATTTCCCCCGTGCTGATGGTCCGAATTCCGCCCACCGCGCCGGCTTCATTAGCGCTCATGCGCGAACGCAGCAGGTTGGGAATGGCGATGGCGGCGATGATCGCAATGATCGCCACCACGATCATCAGCTCGACCAGCGTGAACCCGCGGTTTCTCCTCGCCATACGCCCATCCTCCTGCCGTACCGGGTCGTGCCCGGACCGGCGTGTCGACTTACGCTTCGTGTCGCGCCGCATGGAAGCAGGCAACTCCCATGCCACCCGCGGCCGCCGACCGGCAACACGGGCGGGGGAAAGGGCTTACGGCGACGGAGCGGAAACGCCGACGAAGGGCGCGCCCCGTCCCGACGCTCCAACCGGGGCCCTCGGTGACAATTTTTGTCACCATCGGCACGCTTCCGTCGCGAAAAGTCCCCCGCGACTTGCGGGGACTCGCAAGGAAAGTGTATAGCGGGGGTACCGATACGACGTGGCGGGGGAACCTCTGCGATCCGGGTAGGAACGTGTGCCTTTCCGGTTCCCCGCCCGGACCAGGACAGAACATGCCGGTAAACATGATCTTCATCATCGCGGCGCCGCGGTCGGGCAGCACCCTGCTCGAGCGGATGCTGTCGTCCCATTCCCGAATTCTGGGCGGACCCGAGCCGCACCTCATGACGCCCCTCGCCCACCTGGGCTATTGGGACCGAGTCGATGCGGCCCCCTACGACCCGGAACATGCCGCGGCCGAATTGCATCGCTTCGTCGAGGCCCTGCCCGGCGGTGAGGCGGATTACTGGGCGGCTTGCCGGGCCTATGCGGACGTCCTTTACGGCCGCCGGCTCGAGGGCAGCGGGAAGGATTTCTGCCTCGACAAGACCCCGGCCTACGCCCTCATCCTGCCCTTCCTCATGAAGGTCTACCCCGACGCCCGCTACGTGGTGCTCACCCGCCATCCGCTGGCCCTGTTCTCGTCCTTCGCCAATTCGTTCTTCGACGGCGACTATTTCGAGGCGCAGCGCTACAACCCCATTCTGAACCGGTACGTGCCGGCCCTGGCGTCCTTTCTCCGTCAGCGGGAGGTGCCCCACATCCACGTCCGGTACGAGGATCTGGTGCGGGAGCCCGAAACGTGGCTCGAGCGGATCTACGGGCATATTGGCGTGCCTCACGAGCCCGGCACCGTCGAGTACGGCCGACAGCCGGACGCGGAACGGCCCCGGGGAGGTCTGGGCGATCCCATCGGCGTGGACCGGCACACCCGGCCCAACACGGCGTCGGTGAAGAAATGGGTCGAGGAACTCGCCGGCGACCCGGCGCGCCTGGCCCTGATGCGGGGGGTGATCGAGCCGCTCGACGTCGCCGATCTCGAGATCATCGGCTATCCGAAGGACGAGCTCTGGAAACCCTTGGAAGACGCCCCGCCCGCGCCGCCCCGCAAGCCCGAATCGCTGACGCTCTACCGGCTTCAGCGGCGGGCCATCGTGCGCCTGCGCCATGCCTGCCGCCGCGAAGGCGTCCTGCGCCGCGCCGTGGCCGCGACGCGCCGGGCCTGCGACGCCCTGCTCAGGGATTGAGCCGCGCGCCCCGGTCCGCCTTCTCTTCCCTCGATTCGGCCCCGTAGTCGTCGAAGCCCACGCTGTCCCGGATGAGGTAGAGGGGCCGGCGTTGGGCTTCCATAAGCGTGCGGCCCACGTACTCGCCCACCACGCCCAGGAACAGGCACTGCAGTCCGCCCATGAACAGGATGCATATGCCCAGGAACGCCAGGCCCGAAGGCGGCGCTCCGACCAGGGCCCGGACCGCCATCACCGCCAGGGCCGCAAGACTCCCCGCCATGACCGCGAGCCCCGTCGCCACGATGAGGCGCAACGGCAGGAGGGAGTAGCTCACCACGCTCGTGGCGGCCAGCCCGAGCTGGTTGCGCGTGCCGTACTTGGTGCGTCCCGCATGGCGGGGCGACCGTTCGAACTCGACGGTGGTCTGGCGGTAGCCGGTCCACGCCAGCAAGACCCGCACGAACCGGTTCCATTCCCGGCATCGGCGAAAGGCCTGGGCCACCTGTCGGTCGATGAGGCAGAAGTTGCCCGTGTCCAGCGGCGTTTCCCACGGGGCCAGGCGCCGCATCAGACGGTAGAAGAGGTAGGCGGCGGATTTCTTCACCGGGCCTTCCCCATGGCGGATCGACCGGCGCGCGCCCACGATGTCGTACCCTTCGCGCCACTTCTCCAGGAGCTCCGGAATCAGTTCGGGCGAGTCCTGGAGGTCGGCATCCATGATCACCACCACGTCGCCCGTGGCCCGATCCAGGCCGGCGGTGAGGGCCCGTTCGTGGCCGAAGTTCCGCGTGAAGAACAGCGCCCGGACCCGGGGGTCGCGCTCGCTCAACTCCCGAATCACCCGGTCGCTGCCGTCGGAGCTCCCGTCGTCCACGAACAGGATCTCGCCGGTACACGGCAGCGTAGACAGCACGGCATCGAGCCGGTCGTGCAGGACGGGCAGGTTCTCCGCCTCGTCGAGCACCGGAATCACGATGGATATCCGCTCCGCTTCGCGCATCTCTCCGTCTCCGCGGCGACAGGCCGGGCTCTCCGGCCTCATTGTACCGGGATCGGCCGTCGGTCCGCCCCTCACGAGGCCGGCACGCCGAAGGCCTCGCGAAGCTTCCCGTAAATCCCGCCAAACGCGCCGTTGCTGAGGATCAACACCACGTCGCCGGACCGGACCGTATCGCGGACGTGCGCCACGAGGCCGTCCACGTCGTCCGTGCTGCCGGCGGAGATGCCGTTCGCAGAAAGGTCGCGGGCGACGCCCTCGCGGTCGAGCCGATCTTCCGGCGCGATGTTCTCGGCCCGGTATATGGGGCCGAACCATACCTCGTGGGCCTCCTTGAAGGCCTCGCGCAGGTCGTCGCGGAACCGGTTGGTGACGGTGGTGTTGGACCGGGGCTCGAAGAGGACCACGATCCGCCGATCGGGCCAGTGCTGCCGCGCGGCGCCGATGGTTTCGCGAATGGCCGTGGGGTGGTGCGCGAAATCGTCGACGAAGGTGACGCCGTCGGCCTCGAAAAGTGTCTCCATCCGGCGCTTCACGCTGCGGAACGCGGGCAGCGCCCGTTCCAGGGCTTCGGGCTCCACGCCCAGGATCCCCGCCACCGCCGCCGCGGCCAGGACGTTCTGCAGGTTGTGGCGCCCGGCCAGGGGGGAATCGAGTTCCGCCCAGGGTTCTCCCTTCCGAAACACGCGCAGGGCCTGGCACCCTTCGCGCCGGGTCGAGGGGCCGGTCCATTCGCCGCGCCAGTCCGCGTCCGCATCGAAGCCGTAGGTGGCCACGCGGCAGTAGGCATGATCGACAAGGGCCCGCGAACCCGGGTTGTCGGCGCAGGCCACCAGCCAGCCCGACTGCGGGACCTGGCGCAGCAACCGGCGAAAGGCGGTCTCGATCTCGTCCAGATCGCGGTAGATGTCGCCGTGATCGAACTCGACCGAGGTCACCACGGCGATCTCGGGGATGTAATGGAGGAACTTGGCGCGCTTGTCGAAGAAGGCCGTGTCGTACTCGTCGCCCTCAATAATGAAAGGCGCACCCTCGGGTCCCAGCTTGGCCGAGTGGGGGAAATCCAGGGGCTGGCCGCCGATGAAATAGCCGATGTCGAGGCCGGCCCGTTCCAGGAGAAAGGCCGTCAGGGCCGTGGTGGTGGTCTTGCCGTGGGTGCCGCACACGGCCACGGGCCGCCGCTTCCGCAGCACCACGTCCTTGATCCATTCCGCCAGGCTCACGTAGTGCAGCTTCCGTTCGAGGGCCGCCTCGACCTCCGGGTTGCCCCGGCTGAGCACGTTGCCCAGGACCACCACGTCGGGGTCCCAGTCCAGGTTCTCGGCCCGGTAACCCGTGGCCACGGGTACCCCGAGACGTTCCACCATCATCGAGGTGGGCGGATACAGGGGGTTGTCGCTCCCCCGCACCTCCCAGCCGGCCTCCCGCGCCAGGCGCGCCCCCGCCACCATGGCGGTGCCCCCAATCCCCGAAAAATGGACCCGCGCCTTGCGGTCCGACGGCAACGAAAACAACATGTCCTGCGACTTCCCCGGGCGTTTCCGCCCGCATGTTCACACGAACCCGCCCTCTGCGGTCCGCATCGAAGCCATACTATACCCCGCCCGCCCCGCGGTTGTCTGCCCCGCCTCCCAGATGAGGGCGCGTACCCCGCCCGCCCATCCGACCCACGGCCCGACCATTTCGGCTACCACCTTCGGTCTTGAGGAAATTCCCCGAAGGGGATGCATAGGTTAGCCCAGGGTCAGCGAGCGACAGCGAGCGCCACCCTGGGTCACCTCCACCCACCCCCGTCTTTTCCCCGAAGGGGATACATACGTA
>CAYVOE010000034.1:0-19687 GCA_964452795.1 uncultured Nitrospiraceae bacterium | reverse complement strand
ACAATCCGGAAGGGTCGCGTAGTTCCTGAGATGGGCGCACTGGCCCATGCTGCCGACGCCCACGAAGCCGATTCGTACCCGAGACATGCTCCCGCTCCTCCCTCGATTCGTCCCAACCCCGGTTTTCGCCGATCCGGGCACATGATGGCGACGCGTGCGGCCCCGATTCAACCCGACCCGCGCACGCGCCTACGGCCGCACGACGAGCGAAAGCGCGGCGGGGGAGGGGGTAGTCACCCGCACCATGGGTATCAGGTTGTGCTCGTGCGTGGGACTGCGGTACACCGCCCGCTGCGATCGGCGCGACCGCTCCACCTCGACCGTCGTACCGTCTTCCGCCACGGCCACCACGTCCTCCACATCCACGAACAACAGCTCCACCGGCCCCGACAGCGACGGGTCCGGCCGAAACCGGAATCGGACTTCCGAATCCCCGCAGGCGCCGCCGACGAACAGGTGCCGGCCCGACGCCCGGTCGAAGCCGGCATAGCCCATCGTCAATTCCGGATCACCGTCCTCGGACTCCGCCTCGAAGGAAAAGGCACACCCCGCCTCCCGGGCGATGCGCCGAAGCGCTTCCGGCGCCTCGTCGCGGAACCAGGCCGATTCCGGCGCCGCCGCATCCGCCGGTATCGCCTCCGCGAACCGAATGACCGCGCCCCGACCCACCACGCGCCGCGCCGCCACGACCCGGCCGTCTTCATCCTCGATGATCGGCTCCCAGCCCGCCGGCAGGGGGCCGGTCCAACCCGAACCCGTCTCGACAGGCGGGAGAGACTCCTCCGCCACGCGGCGGACGCGGCCCGTGCCGTCCTCGGGCGCCACCTCGTCTATTCGCCAACCGTATCCGTCCGCCCCGAACACGACGAGGACGCCTCCCTCCGCCACCCACGCTTCAATCGCGTCGTACGCGGCCGCCCGGATCGGCGTCATCCACGTGTTGGGAACGATCAACACCTTGCGGCCCTCGAGGTCTCCGTCCGCCACGGGTCGTTCCCCCGTCACGTCGGGCAGGTCCAGATGCCGCGCCCAATCGAAACCCTCCGGTCCCGGCGCGGCCGGATTGGTAAGCGACGAGTCGTAGACGTGGGCCACGTCCCCGTTGAAATACCGGGGCGCTCGCACCCAGGCCGCCGAATTGCTGTGGAAGAACGCCATCTCCTTGCGCGTCGGCTCGAGATCGTAGCGCTCCAGCGTCTTCCGCACGTCGTCCAGGGCATAGGCCACTTCCGTGCGCCGGGGACCGTAGGACGTCAACAGATGCCCGAAATGGGCGAAGTTAAACTCGCATCCGCCCGCCAGGAGCGCGTTCAGCAATATCTTGGCCAGTTCCGTCCGGGTGAACCGTTCGCCGTCGTTCTCCACCGTCACCGCCGACGCGCCGTAGCAAGCGGCCACCGTCCAGGCGTACTTCATCTCCGCCAGGCTGTGGCCGTTCGTGAAATGGAGCACGAACCCCGGATCCCCGCCGCAACGCGCCGCCGTCTCCGCCGAGTTGCCGCCCCGGACCGCCATGTAGTCCGCCGACGCGAACTTGAAGCCCACTTCCCCGTCAAACCCTTCTCGAAGCACCCGGATTTGGCGCGACACGATGTCCGCCAGATGGTCCACCCGCCATTCCAGCAGGTCCAGCCACGCGCTGTCGAGATGAAGCGAAGGTTCTCCCATTCTCGGCACGGGAAGCGGCAATTCCTCCCAAGAATCTCCGTCGACGCCCCATGCCGCCGCCGTCCCCTCGGCCGTCCCGTACCGTTCCCGAAGCCACTCGACGAACCGCGCACGCGCCTGTTCGCCGTAGCACAGGAACCGAGGCCGGCTCCAGTCGGGCCCCATGTAATACTCCGCTTCGCCGAAGTAGGAGGGAGGAGCCACGTATACGCGCTCGATTCGTTCATCCCTACCGTAGCGCCGGCAGAATTCCCGGTGGAGCCGTTCCCATTCGCTCAGAAATGCGGGGTCGAAGGGACTCTGCCGGTCCGTATAGCTCCGGCCCTCCTCGTCGATCACGGGTTGCCACGGCATGCCCGGCACGTGGGGCGTCACGGTCACCGAAACCGGCACCCGCTCTCCGGCGAACCGTTCGAGCGTCTCTTCAAACCGCGTGAAGTCAAAGGCCCGGTCCGGTCCGCTCACCTCGGGGATCAGGAGGATCTCCGCCGAGCTGTTCAGGTCGCGAAGGGTCTGCCAGTGTTCGGCGACGGTGCTCTCCGGCGCGTGGACGACCACCGACAGCACCGACGATTCATCGCCGAAGGCGCCGCTCCCTCCCGCGGCCAGCAGCGGCACGACGATCCCCGCGAGGATCCGTCTCCCAACCCCCATAGTCAGAAGCCCCCTTTCCCATACTTCGGCGTTTCTTCCCAATACCGGCCGCGGCTGCCTCTACCGGCACGGGAAAACACGCGGCTCCCCTTCGCACTCGCGGACACGCCGCGGGCGAGGCGCCTTTACAATTCGCTGTCGGGGATATCGGACGCCCTAGTTGTTGCCGTTCTCTTCGACGGTGCCGGCGGACGCGGTCTCCCGCTCTTCCTCGACGGCCGGCTCCTTCTCGTAGGCCTCTTCGAAGCGCCGGCGCTCCTCGCCTTCCCGTTCCGAGTCGGTCAGGACATGGGGCGTCACTACGATCTTGCCGAATTGCTCGCCCTTCTCCATCCGGCCCATGGCCGCGCGGGTGCGTTCGATCGGCATGACCGAGTCGATGATGGGACGGAGACGCGATGTCCGCACGGCATCCACGAGCTGCCGGAAATCCTCCTGAGAACCCATGGTGGACCCGAGGATGGACAACTGGTTCCAATACAGGGCGGAGATGTTGATGGTGGCTTCGGCGCCGGTGGTGACGCCGCAGTGGACCATGCGTCCGCCTCGGCGCGCCGCCTCGAGGTTCGACGGCAAGGTGGCCGCGCCGGTGGTGTCCACGATGACGTCGACGCCCATGCCGTCGGTGAGGTCGCGGGCGGCCGCGGCCACGTCTTCCTTGGTGTAGTTGATGGCGTGGTCGGCGCCGAACTCCTTGGCGCGAAGCAGCTTATCGTTCGACGACGAGGTCACGATGACCTCCGCGTTGACCAGTTTGGCCAACTGCAGGGCTGCCAGCGCCACGCCGCCGCCGATGCCGTGGATCAGCACCGTCTCGCCGGCCTTCAACTGCGCCCGCGTCATCACCATGCGCCACGCCGTGACATAGGCCAGCGGGAAGGCCGCCGCTTCTTCCCAGCTCAGGTGCGGCGGACGGGGGTGCACGTTGATCGCCGGCACCGCCACCTGCTCCGCAAAGGTCCCGGGACACGACATGCCTACGATCCCGAAGTTGAGGCACTCGCTGTGCTCGCCCCGCAGGCAGTGTGCGCATTTGTGGCAGCTCAGGCCCGGGTTGAGCACGACCTCGTCGCCTTCCCGAACCGTGTTCACGCCTTTCCCCACGGCCACGACGACGCCCGCCGCATCCGATCCCAGGACGTGGGGCATGCTGAGCTCGAGGCCCGGGCGACCCTTGCGCACCCAGATGTCCAGATGGTTCAGCGCGGCCGCGTGGACCTCCAGAACCACCTCGTCGGGTCCCGGCGTGGGCGCGGGCACGTCATCCAATACAACTTCGTCGAGTTCCCCGTTGCGGTGTATGACTGCTGCTTTCACGATGGTCGTACTCCCATGGGCCGTGTTGATTCTGACCTGACCTGCGAGTCCCCCGTCCGCGTGCGGGATCGGGATCAGTTTTCCTGCGAGGGGCTTTCGGCTTCCACGGAACCGCCCGCCGAGCCGTCGGCGGAGCCGCTTTCGTCCGATGTGTTGTTCGATTCGCCATCCGGCTCCGGTGCCGCCGCGTCTTCGACATGCTTGCCGTTGCCGAAAAGGCCGAGTATGCGGGCGGCCAGTTCCGCCGCTTGAAGTTGCGTCGCCTCGGTGGCGCCGCCGATCATCTTGTCGAGTATCACCCGCTTGACCGTTTCCGCGTCCAGCCGGGCGTCGGCGGGAACCGTGCCGGAGGACCCGGCCGTACCCATGGTGAGGGCCGCGGGGGAACGTCGCAGACCCGCAATGCACTGAGTCCGTCCGCTTTCGATATCGGGATTGCCCGGAAATTGCTTCGCCAGCGCGTCGAAAATGGCGAGGGCCTCCGCGTACCGGCCGAGGTAGTAGAGATCCACCGCTTCGCCGAACCGGCGCCGGGCATCTTCCGACGGCGCGGCGCGGCCCTGCCACCAGGACTGGCGCGCGTTGTTCAGCGGGCGCGATCCCCGTGCGGCGGACGGCGGCGGCGCGGCGGTGGCGTTGTCGTTGGTAATGGTAATCGATTGGCCGCACGTGGGGCACAGCCCCGTCTTCCCGACGGCCGAGCGCGGCACCTGCATCCGCTGCCCACACTCGCAAGTTACGACCAGCTTACGCATCCAAACCCTTCGCTGTCCTTGGTCACTGTTCCGGCTCGATAAACCGCAAGAGGTTTTTCATCATATCATCTTCGGCATCTTCGGCCTCGTCCACGAGCTCCGCGACGAACGTAAGTCCGTCGTCGTCGGCCCGCGGGAACACCACGAAACCCGACTCGCCGGCCGGTCCGCGGGTTTCGGCGTCCTTCCTGCCTCCGGATTCGGCCGCGCCGACACCCGACCGTCGTTCCGCGTTGAGCCGCTCAACCTCTTTCTCCAAGTGGTCTGCATGGGTCTGGAGCGCCCCCATGGTCTGTGAAACCGACCGGAGCTCCGCCGTAAGCCGGTCCACCACGCCCTCGAGCTCGACGACCCGCGCCCGGGCCTCGCCCGCCGCCGCCTCGCCGCCCTCCACCGCAGCCAGCCGCTCCCGCAACTCCTTCACCGTGGTCTCGAGCGAATGCCACTCCGCTTCGGCCCGTTCCGCCCGCAGCCGGCACTCGTGGGCCGTCCGCCGCGCCTCCGCGACCCGGCTTCGCTCGTTCTCCAGTTCTTCTCTCAGGCGCTCCGCTTCCTGAAGGGCCTCGGCGGCGCGCAGCTCCGCCCCGCCCGAATCCTGGGAATTCAGGGCCATCTGGGCCTTGAAAATCTCGAGGTCCGCCTCGGCTTTGCGGAGCAGACGCTGGACCTCGTCGCGATCTTGTTGGAAAATCTCGGCCTGGGCGGCCCGCGCCTCGAATTCCCGAAGCCGCGCGGCCGCCTCGTCCTTTTCCAGTTGCAGGGCCTGGAGCTCCTGCGCCAGGCGGCGGGCCTCGGCCTGGGCCTGCTCGAACCGGCCTTCCGCCTCGCCCCGGGCATGGGTCATGCGCTCGAGGTCCTGCCGAAGCGACGTCATGGTCGCCCCGGCCTCGTTCAACCGCGCCCGAAAGGCCTCGATCTCCTGCTCCAGCACCGCCAGCCGCTCGACGTGGGGCTGGGTCCGCTCGAGGTCCTGCTGCGTCCGCGCCAGCCGATCCTCCAGCCGAAGGGCCTGGGCATGAGCGGCCCGCGCGGCTTTCTCCGCCTCCGTTCGCGCCCGCCGTTCTGCATCCAGGTCCTGCAGAAGCCGCTCCAGTTCCCGCTCGAGCCCCTCCCGGCGGACCCGGTCGGCCTCCGGACCCTGCGACATGGCCGCCATCTGCTCCCGGAGGCGCCCGTTCTCCGCTTCCGCCTCTTGCAGCCGCCGGGCGAGTTCTTCCCGCGCCTTTTCCGCGGCCTGGAGATTCATCGAATCCATCCGACTCTGGGCAATCTGCTCCTCGAGCCGGATCCGGGCGTTGCGCTCCTCGGTAAGGTCCATCGCCGCCCGATCAAGGTCTTCCAGGGCCCGAGCCAGGCGCGCTTCCGCCCGGCCCTGGGCCTCCGCCGCCGCAACCAGGCCCCGCGCCATGCGCTTCACATGGGCCTTGGCTTCCTCGATGCGGGCCTCGTCCGACGCGATCCGTTCGCCCCGCTCCTGGTACTTCGTGCGCAGTTCCTTGTACCGGTTGTACAGGACCTGGGCCATCTCATTGGTTTTCTGGAAGCGTTCTTCCCGCTTTCGAAACCGTTGCTCCGCCGAACGCAGCAGATCCCGCAGGAATTCAACCTGCTCTTCCAGAGTCAAACGCTCGGCCGGAGGGCCTTCAGAGGATTGCGGCACGATCAGAAGTCCCTTACAGGCTTCACACCAGGCATGGGCCCCTCCCATATCGTCGTCCACGGAATAGCGCTTGCCGCATTGTGGGCAATCAAAGTCAATCATGACGCCAACCCTGGTTGGAACCTTCCGCGGATCATACTGGACCGCCCGCCGGCATGTCTATAGGGCGCCGCCCGCGCGAGCCCGAAAATCACGGAATGCGCGGAAGAGGCGTAGAAACGGCTCAAACCCCGCAGCGCCTCCTTCGGCCTCCCTGTCCGAAAAATGCGAGCCGCGGCGAAAGAACCTTAACCTCCGCGCGCCCCCCAAATGCCGACGACGAAATCCCCATTTATTCCCGCCGGCACGCAACTTGTACTGAGCGGGGCGGGACGGTATGATCTGCCTGTCTATCGGTTTACCATCCTTGCACACAGTTTAGGAACGGAATTGATGGTCTTGCGCCTGCGGTCTTCGCGGGGGTGGTATCTTCATGGGCCACGATAACCCCACGATACGGTTGGCCTATCTCGCTCCCGAATTCGGCGCGGTAACTTCGACCTTCATCTACCGCGAAATCGACGCTTTGGAGCGTCGCGGAGCGGTTGTGGACACCTACTCTACCACCCGTCCGGTTGCCACGGTAATTTCCGCTGAGGCGGCGCCTCGGATTGCCGCCACACGCTATCTCTACGAGGCCTCCGCGACCGAGGTGGTGCGCGCCGTGCTCCGAATGGCCGCGGCTCGACCGGGCACCTTCGTTCGCCAGGCCGGACGCGCCCTCCGCGATGCCTTCGCCGCCCAGGTGCCGACACCGGCGGACCGGCTGAAGCTCCTGGGGCACTTCTGCGTGGCGGCGTTGCTCGCCCGGGACCTCATCGACCGGGGCACGCGGCATCTTCATGCCCATTTCGCCCACGTGCCGACGTCCATCGCCATGTATGCCGCCGGGCTGGCGGGCATCCCGTACAGCTTTACGGCCCACGCCAACGACATATTCGAACGCCCCACGGCGTTGAAGGAAAAGGTCGCGCGGTCGGCCTTCACCGCCTGCATCTCGGAGTACAACCGCCGCTACCTGTCCGAGATGGGCTGCGACGCCGACCGGCAGATCATCGTCCGCTGCGCCCTCGACACGGAAAGTTATTCGTATCGCGAGCGCAACGGACGGTCCGGCCCGCCTGTAATCTATACCGTCGGTCGCATCGTCGAGAAGAAGGGCATGGACGACCTGGTGGACGCCCTGGCCCTCCTGCGCGAGCGCGGACGCTCGTTTTATTGCCGGATCGTGGGGGACGGCCCCCTGCTCGAGCCCGTGCGCCGGCAAGTGCGCTCGACGGGCCTCGAGGATTGCGTCGAATTGATGGGAGCCCAGCCGCAGGAGCGAGTGAAGGAGCTCTTCGAAGAGGCCGACATATTTGTCCTGGCCTGTCGGGTGGCGCAAAGCGGCGATCGCGACGGCATCCCCGTCGCCCTGATGGAGGCCATGGCCCTTGGTGTCCCGGTGGTCTCGACGACGGTCTCGGGCATTCCCGAACTCATCGAATCGGGACGTTCCGGCCTGTTGGCGCCTCCGGGCGACCCCGGCGCCCTCGCCGACGCCCTGGACCAGCTCTTGCAGGATGGAGACGCGGCGCGCGCCTATGCGCGGGAAGCCCGCCGCACCCTCGAAACGACCTTCGAATCCGCGCGCAACGCGGAAATCCTTTGGGAAAAGATAAATGAGTGCATCGGAAGTTCAAACGGAGCGGCATGAGGGGTTCGTTGAGCCCCCGGGCGCGTCGCAGGACCGGCGCTACGTCCTCGTGATACCCACGCGCGACGAAGAGCGGTTCCTGCTCAACACGCTCGAGAGCGTCGCCGGCCAGACCGTGCCGCCCGTGGAATGCGTGGTCGTGAACGACGGATCGCGCGACCGCACCGGCGAGATCGCCGAGGCCTTTGCCGCGGAACACCCCTGGCTCCACGTGGTCCATCGGCCCGATCGCGGCCATCGCCGTGTGGGCGGCGGCGTCGTCGAGGCCTTCTACGCGGGATTCAACGCCCTCCGCACGGACGATTACGACTATCTCGGCAAGCTCGACGCCGATCTCACCCTGCCGCCGGGCTACTTCGAGGGCATCATGGCGAAGATGGAGGCGGATCCGGACCTGGGTTCCGCCAGCGGAAAGGTCTTCAACACCGGCAAGGGCCACCTGTTCGAGGAGCGCATCGACGACGAGATGGTCTCGGGGGCGGCCAAGTTCTACCGCCGCGCCTGCTGGGACGACATCGGCGGGCTCGTCCAGGAGGTCATGTGGGACGGCATCGACTTCCACCGGGCCCGCATGCGCGGATGGAAGACCCGCAGCTTCCGCGACGAGTCCCTGCGCATCCTGCACCACCGGCTCATGGGCTCGTCCCACAAGAGCGTCCTCCACGGACGCCTGCGCTGGGGCCGCGGCCAGTGGTTCATGGGCACCCATCCCCTCTACATCCTGGCCAGCGGCGTCTACCGGATGCGGGAGCGCCCTTTCATATTGGGCGGCCTCCTCATCATCGCCGGATATTTCCAGTCCATGCTGCGGGGCGAACGCCGGTACGAAGACCCTGAATTCCGAAAGCACCTGCACAATTGGCAGCTCAAGCGGCTCAGCCTCGGTTTCATGGCGCCCTCGGTGACGCTTCCCAGCCGGCCCCAGGGTGTCCCGGCATCCCGATGAACGTGATGCCCGCTTCGGCCCGCGCGCCCCTTCCCGCCCCCGAGGGCGAGCCGCCGTTAGACCTGAGCTTCGTCGCCATCGGGTTCGACGAAGCCGACACGCTGCCGGAATGCCTCGAGTCCCTGCGCCGCGCCGCACCCGCAGGCTTGGCATGTGAGTTCATCTACGTCGATGCGGGTTCCGCGGACGACAGTTGCAACATCGCCCGGGAGAAAGGCTTCCGTGTCTTCGGGGGCGACAAGCGACGGCGCGCTTCCGAAAGCCGCAACCTCGGCCTTCGCAACGCCCGAGGCGCCTTTGTCCAGTTTGTGGACGGCGACATGGTCCTGGCTTCGGACTGGCCCAAGGCGGCCCTGGACTTCCTTGCCGCCCATCCCCAAGCGGCCGCCGTCTGCGGCAACCTGAACGAGTCCGGCACGGGCGTCGTCTCGCGGGTCCTCGAGATCGACTGGATGCCCCGGGAGGGCGCCATTCGCCACTGCGGCGGCGCGGCCCTCTATCGCCGGGAGGTCCTCGACGCGCTGGGAGGGTTTCCCGAGGATCTGCCCTACGGCGAAGAGCCTTACCTGTGCTGGCGCATCCGAAACGAGCGCGGAATGACCATTCATCAACTGAACCGAACCATGGCCCATCACGACCTGGGCTTTCGCGGTCTGCGCGATTACTGGCGGCGGACCGTTCGTTGCGGCGCCACCTACGCCGAAGTGGCCCACCGCTGCCGACGCTCCGACGACCGCCTGTGGCTGAAAGAGACGGTAAGCAATCCCCTATGGGCCGCGGCATACGGAGGCGCGCTGGCCCTGCTGATATTCGGGCCGGCGCCGGTGCGCCTGCTGGTCGCGCTGGGGGCCGCGGCCGTGCTGCTTCGAAAGACGATTCAGACGCGGCGCCGGGGGTATTCCACCGGGATCGCCTTCCTCTACGCGCTCCACGTCTACCTCTCGAAGGTGCCCATCGCCTGGGGCATATTCCGCTGGGCCTTCGCCCGACGCCGGCCGGAAGGGGTCGCGGCATGAGCGGAGCCTATGTGTATCAGGGAGACGGCGACCTCCAGGCCAGGGCCGCCCTGTTGGCCGGGCAGCTCTCTCACGGCGGCGAGCGGATCAACCATTACACGATCCACGACGATACGCTGCTGGGTTGCGTCTCGCACGACAAGTTCAACCAGGGCTTCATGCCCCGTTTCTGCGAAGGCGAGGGCCTTTGGGGGATCCTTCTGGGAGAACTCCACGATTCGGACTGGCGCGCCGCCCGCCGCCGCGAATGCGGCCACGATGCCTGCGACCTCACGCTGCTGGCGCGCCGCTACCGCGAGAGCCGGCTCTTCGACGACCTGCCCGCCGTCCACGGGGCGTTCTTCTTCGTCCTGTGGGATCCCGAGACGCGGGCCCTGGTGGCGGGCAACGACCGCTTCGGGCTCTACCCCATGTACTGGGCCCATTCCCAAGACCGGTTCTGCCTCGCCGGCCGGGTGCTGTGCGCGGTCCTGGCCGACGTGGTTCCGGGCCGGTGGGACCGGGAGGCCGTGGCCCAGTTCCTCGCCACCGACGATTACGTGGGCGAAGCCACCCTCGTCGAAGGCGTGTCGAGCTTTCCTCAGGCCACCCTGCTCGAGAAGCGGGGCGACCGCCTGACCTGGCGACGCTATTGGCACTACGACTACCGCGGCGACTACGACGGCGACCGGACCGGCCTGGCCCGCGAGTTGGGAGACCGGCTCGTGCGGGCCGTCGAGCGCCAGACGGCCCGGGCGAAACGCGTCGGCGTCACGCTGAGCGGCGGCCTCGATTCTCGATGCCTGGTGGCCGCCGCGTCACGCGCGAAGGTGCCCGTCGACACCTTCACCTGGGCCAAGCCGGGCGCCTTCGACCGCGAGTTCGCCCGGCGCGTCGCCGAGACCTACGGCACGCGCCACCACGACTGCGACTACGCCCTCGAGAACCTCGACACCCGATTCGAAGAGGGCATGCGCCTGACGGAAGGGCTCATCGACTACTTCGACTGCCACATGCTGGCTCACGTCGACATCCTGGGGGAGCACTCGGACCTGATCTTGAACGGCTACGCGGGCGATCTCATCCTGGGCGGGTCCTACCTGAAAGGGTGGATGAAGCCCATGTCCGTCGCCGAGCTGGCTTCGCGGGTCTTCTCCTGGAGAAACGTCTTGGTACCCGAGGCGCGCCTGGGCGAGGTCATGTCGCAGCCGGTGGCCCCCGAAGGGCTGCCCTCGGCCCGGTTCCAACAGCTCCTCGAAGCCGCTCAGGGTCCCACGCCCGGCGACACGGTGGACCGGTTCGTCCTGGAGAACCGGGTTCGACGGGTCACCTCCATGGGCACCGTCATCATGCGCCATTCGGTCGAGTCGGCCGCGCCCTTCTTCGACTACGACCTTGTCGACCTCATCCTGCGGATCCCGTCCGCCTGGCGCGCCGAGCACCGCATCTATAAGGAAATGATGCGGAACACCTTCCCCGAGGCCCTGCGTCTGCCCTGGCAGCGGACCCTCCTGCCGGCCGGAGCGCCGTCATGGGCCGCCGTGGGGGCCAAAGCCGCACTCAAAGTGGCTTCCCATCTCGAGGCGCGCTGGGGCCGGCCGACCGTGGCGTCGCGCCAGTCGCCCGCGTCGTTCGCGGATTGGCTGCGCGGACCCTTGCGGCCCTGGCTCGAGCGGGTCATGCTCGAGGACTACCCCGTCGCCAACGAGGTCCTCCATCACGAATTCTGCCGAAACGTCTGTGGAGAGCACTTCGTCGGTCTCGACCGAACGCGCCTGCTGGGCGCCCTGGCGGCGTTGCGCGGCTTTTCCGAAGCGTTGCGGAAGGCCCGGGCGCACCAGACCGCCTTTGTCGTCGAACCGCTCGAAGTCTGGCCGCCGGATCGACACCCGGTGCGCCCCGATTCCGTGGGGTCCCCTTGACACATCAACCAACCCGCGTGCTGGTGGTGACGCCCTTCGAATCCGGGGAGTGGCGCTGGCTGGCGTCGTACTTCCCCGAAGACCGCTTCTCCTGGGAGTTTATGAACGGCGACCTCTTCGGAAAGAAGCAGCATGCCTGGGCGAAGTACGCCTGGGAGGCCGCGCGGCGGGCCGGCGATTTCGATCTCGTCGCGTCGCACCACCCCTACATGACCCTGTGGACCGCCGCCGCCCTGCGCGCGAAGCGCCTGTCCACGCCCCACTACGCGTTCTCGTTCAACCACGGCAACAAGCGGTTCTTCTCGGGGCCCTTGCTCTGGCTGGCCCGGCGCGTCCTGCCCCACGTGAGGCTGTTCAACGTGCTCTCCAGCGGCGAGCGGGACCTCTTTCACCGGCTCTACGGGATTCCCCTCGACCGCCTGCGGTTTTCCCACTGGGCCGTCCAGCCGCCGAAAATCGACGAACCCCTCCCCCGGGAATACGCCGATTTCCAGCCCTATATCTGTGCCATGGGACGCAACAATCGCGATTTTCCCACGTTCCTCAAGGCCACCGAAGGGCTGCCCGTCAACGTCGTGGTGGTGTGCTCGCGGCGCGATGCGGAGATCCTGCCGTCGCGACCCGACGTCAAACTGAAGGTCGACATCGGCCTCGACGAGAGCATGCAGATCCTCAACGGGGCCCTGTTCAGCGTGGTGCCCTTGCGCGACAACTCAACCGGCGCCGGGCACATGACCTTCGTACACGCCATGCACCTCGGCAAGCCGCAGGTCGCCACGGACGTCGAAAACACACGGGACTATTTTTTCCATGACCTCCACGGGTTTCGCGTGCCGCCCGGCGACGTCGAAGCCCTCCGGACGGCCATTCGAAGGCTCCTCGACGAGCCGGAAACCCGGGCGCGCTTCGGAGAAGCGGCCCGCGCCTTCGCCGACCGTTGGCTTTCCGAGCCCGCCGCGGCCCGCAGCGCCCGCGAAGTGTTGGAAGCCGCGGCAGACGGCCGGACCTGCGCCCTCGCACCGGAAGGCTGGCCGCCCCCGACGGAGCCGTCACCGTAGGGAATCAGCCCCGCCGCTACTCGTCCTTGTCCGACCCTTTCTCTTCGCCGGCCGCCTTGTCGTCTCGTTTCTGAAGCTCGATGGAAGCGGAATTGATGCAGTACCGCAGCCCCGTGGGCTGGGGACCGTCGTTGAACACGTGGCCCAGATGGCCCCCGCACCGGCTGCACAGGACCTCCGTCCGGCGCATGCCGTAGCTGTTATCGGGCTGCTCGTCGATGACTTCCTGCTCTTTCGGCGCGAAGAAGCTCGGCCAGCCGCAGTGGGAATCGAATTTGGTGTCGGATTCGAACAGTTCGAGCCCGCAACCCGCACAAACGTAGGTGCCCGGGGTCTTCGTATTCCAATACTTGCCGGTAAACGCGCGTTCCGTGCCCTTCTCGCGCAGAATGTAGTACTGCTCCGGCTCGAGCAAGGCCTTCCATTCCTCGTCGGTTTTCACGACTTTGTCGATTTTCTTGTCGGTGTCGGTCATCGCGGGCGCTCCTCTGTCCTCCGAGGTCTCGGGAGCCGGTGAGGGCGTGGCTTCGGCCTTCTCGCCGGCTTCCGCGGCGCAGCCCCATGCCGTTACGGTCAACAGGGCGGCCGCCCAGAGCAGTCGGTGGGTCATGGCTTGTCCTCCGGAACACTGTGCAAGAGGAAACACGGCGTCGCCGGGTTGTATTCATGGCGTTGCGCCTTGGGATGTCGAAGCCGCCTTACAGGTTCGTAATCAGACGGATGGCGCGGGGCACGACTTCGACCGTGGCGGGGAGTTGCCCGGGCAGCTCTCCGTCGAGGTTGACGAGGACGCGATCGGGCGACCGCAGGGCGATGCGGACGGCCTTGAAAGGACGCACCAGGTGGGGCTTGTCCAGGACCTGTCCCGTATAGAAATCCCGGAGGTGGCGCAGGCAGGTCAGGTAGGGCAGGTCGTGGACCACGAAGACGTCGAGGAGGCCGTCGTCGAGGCGGGCCTCGCGCGCCACGTGAATGCCTCCCCCGAAATACTCCGCGTTAGCCACGATGACCGTGAGGCACCGTTGCTCGAGCTTCTCGCCGTCGATCTCGAGCTCAAAGGCCGGGGCGCGGTAGCGGGCCAGCGTGCGCGTCGTCCCCCAGAGGAAGCTGAGGAACCCGCCCATGCGCTTCGAGGACCGGTTGACGTGTTCGGCCACGGCGCCCCCCGCACCGAAATCGGCCACGTTGATGAAATGGGCGGTCTCGATTCGGTCATCCCGCCCTCGAAAGTTGACGCGGCCCACGTCGGACTCGACAACCTTGCCCTGAGTGAGCACCGGAACGGCCCCGATGCCCCGGGGCAGGCGCAGGGTCCGGCCGAGGTCGGACCCGGTCCCAATGGGCAGGATCCCCAGGAGGGCGTCGGGGTTGACGGGGCGCCCGTTGTGGAAGAACCCGTTGACCACTTCGTGGTGGGTGCCGTCGCCGCCGACGCTTACGACTCGTTCGTACCCGTCCTGCAGCGCCGTCCGGACCAGCTCGGTGGCGTGTGCGGACCGTTCCGTGCGGAACAACGCGTACCCGCCCAGGGCGTCGTGGAGGGCGCGCTGGATTTCCGGCCATTGCCGTCCGGCCCGGCCCGCCGCCGCCCGCGGATTGAGGATGACCGCCGTCTTGAGATCCTGCGACATGAGCAAGAGATTAGCGTGAATCCTCGGCCCGTTGCCAGCGCTTTCAACCGCCTTTCGCGTATGCGCGGCCGTCCGCCGAGAGTTGGGGAGGGAGAGGTCAGCCGGGAAGGAACCGCCCCAGGGCGGCGTTGATGACCCACTGGATGTCGACGGCGTTGACGGAGCCGTCGAGGTCGATATCCGGGCTCGGTTCCCCGAGTTCGCCCACGATCGCTCCGGCGGAGAGGGCTGCATTGACCGCCATCTGCACGTCGACCGCGTCGACGGCCCCGGATCGGTCCACGTCGGTGCGGCGCGTCCGGTCGGCGTCGAAGAAGTCGAGCGGGTCGAGGCCGACCCCGACCTCGTCGCCGTCGCTGAACCCGTCGGTATCGGTGTCGGCGGAATGGGGGTCGGTGCCGTAGCGTTCGATCTCGTCGACGTCGAGGAGCCCGTCGCCGTCGCTGTCGGAGGGCTGAGGCTGGAGCGGTTTCATGCGGAAGGTCACCTCGTGGATGGTGGGGACCACGGGGATGGTGGTGACCAGGGTCTGGGTCTCGAACCCGGGAGCGGAGACCCGCACGGTGTGGACGCCGCCGCTCGCCAGCACGAGGGTGTAGCCGCCCTCCATGCCGCTGATGCCGGTAAATCCGCCGGGAGTGACGGTGACGCGGGCGCCCACGATGGCGCTGTCGTCGCGGGAGTCCCGGACGACGCCGGACACCACGTAGGGCGCCAGCACGGAGAAGATGTACCGGAACCCCCCGCCTTCGCTCGGATACGACACGGCGAATCGTTCGGGATTGCACCGGTCCTGCACGCGCACTTCCACGTCTTCGACCCGGTCGAGCACGGGCGCCCGGACGATGATGCGGCCCACCGGATGGCTGAGGTCCAGCAAGAGCACCCGGGCCTCGTGCTCGCCGAAGAAGACGCTGATGTTTTCGGTGAACCCCGTGCCGCGGATCTCCACGATGGTGTCGCGATTCTGGACGCCCATGGTCGGCTCGATTCGGGCGATGGTGAGGTCGTCGAGGGCGGGCGCGCAGCATCGGGGCAAAGAACCGGTGCCGGCCGCCAGAACCAGCAGGACGGCCGCGGCGAAGCAGGAATATGCGTTTGTGTCGGGAAAACGGATTCGCATACCGGAATAGCCTAAATGCGCCCGGACTGGCGCGGAAGTCCGCGCGCAGACACCGAGGGCCATTATAGTCGCCGTGCGGCGGCCGCGACAACGCTTTGATCGAGGCGGAACGGCTGCGTATGATCACGCGAGTGTTGTCAACTGTGAGGGAATGGCTGTGAAAATGTGGGCAGTATGGGCGGTGGCGGTGTGCGCGTGTGCGGGGGCATCCGCGCAGCAGTCGCCGGCGCCGGAAGGCGCGGAGCCGCCGAGTATTCCGTCGGCCGAGGCCGGACCGTTGCGGACGGCCGATACCGAACTCATCGCGGCGGCCATGTCCGTGTATTTCCGGGCCGAAGACGAACCGCTCGCCGACACGCCGAGCGACGAATCCCCTGTACTCCTTTCGGTGGAAGACGCGGTCGAGATGGCCCTCGAACGCAACCCGCAGGTGCACGTGGCCGCCAGCGAGGCCGGGGCCGCCCAGGCTCAAATCGGTCAGGCCCGCTCCCAGATCCTGCCCCAGGTGCAGGGTCAGGCCTCGGCCACCTACATCGACGACACCGACATCGACATCGGCGGCGGTCCCCTGGGCGGCCGGCTGGCCCAGCGGTTTGTCGGCGTGGACGGGGGAAGCGACACGATGACCACCGGTCAGGTGACGGTCAATCAGGTGCTCTTCGCGGGGGGACAGATCCGGGCGGCCATCCGCGCCTCCCAGTATCTGGCCGAATCCCAGGAATGGCGCCGGCTGGCCACGCTGGCCGACCTCGAACTCCAGACGCGGCAGGCCTACTACGGCGTCCTCCTGGCCCGGGCCCTCGAACGGGTGGCCCAGGAGAGCGTCACCACCTTCGAACGCCATCTGCACGACGCGGAACGGATGTACGACGTGGGCCTGATCAGCGGGTTTGAGGTGCTACGGGCCCGCACCGAGCTGGGCACGCGACAGTCGGACGCCGTATCCGCCGAGAACGCGGTCCGGCTGGCCAAGGCCAACCTGCGCCGCCAGCTCGCCCTGCCGCCCGACACCCCCATACGCCTCGAAGGCGAGCCCGATCTCGAGCCCGTCGCGCTCCCCGTCGAGCGGCTCGTGGCGCGGGCCCAGGAGCGCCGGCCCGAACTGAGGGCCCTCGAAGCCGGCATTCGCGCCGCCGAACAGGAGCTCCGCCGGAACCGAGGCCAGTACTGGCCCCGCATTGCCGCTCAAGGCCAATACGTTGAGAGCGACGGCGGCATCGGCGCCTTCGCGGGCGCTCAGGAAGGGTTTTCCGCATCCGTCGGCGCCCAAGTCGACATCTTCGCCGGGGGCCGACGCAAATGGGAGGTGGCCGAGGCGCGGGAACGGCTCAACAGCGTCGTTCACCAGCATCGCGACGTGATGGAACTGGTCGAGCTCGACGTGACCCGGGCCTATATCAACGTGCAGGACGCCGCGGCCCGCGTACTCGCCGAGCGGGGCAACGTGGAACTGGCCCGGGAAGGCCTCCGTCTGGCGGAACTGCGGTTTCAGGAAGGCGTGGGCACCCAGACCGAGGTGCTCGACGCGCTTCTGGCCCTCACCGGCGCGGAATCGGCCCTGGCCGAGGCCCTGCACGGGTACGCCGTGGCCCATGCCGAGCTGGACCGGGCCGTGGGCGGCGACCTCGAATCGCCGTCCGTCCAGTAGCGGTTTCCAAAGGCTTCGATCACGGAGGGGAGAACCGTGGGGAAGACAGGTCTCGCAGTCGTTTTGTCGATCTCCATGCTCGGCGTGCTGACGGGCTGCGCCACGGGGCACGGCAAATCGCCGGTCGCCCAGCGGGCGGCGGTCATGACGGTCCTCGAGACGTGGAAACAGGGGATCCTCGAGCGCGACATCGAGACGGCCCTGTCCGCCGTGTCGGAAGACTTCCAGAGCGACCGCTTCGCCGACAAGGCCGCCCTACGTCGCGGACTCGAGGAGGCCTTTACGGCCGGCCGGTTCGACGATGCCACCATCGACCTGCAGACCGTGCAGGTCGCGGTCGAGGGGCCCCACGCCACCGCCTATCCGGTGGAACTATCCGTGGCGGAAGGCACCCGCGCCCGCCTCATCCTGCGCGACGAGCCCGAAGGCTGGCGCATCGTGAGCTTCCAGGCCGACGCGGAATAGGGCCCGTCGGGACCGCGCTTCAACCCGTTACGGCGAAGGGTTCTGGAACTCGAGCGGTGCGCCGTCGGGATTCGTCAGGCGCAGGCAGAAGTTCCAGCCGCCGCCGCCCTGGGTGATCGCCACAAGGACCACGTTCTCGCCGGCCTTCAACTTCACCGGGACTTGATCCTGATCGACCGCCGTGCCCCGGTTCACGTTGTTCTCGTGGACCGCGTTGCCGTTGAGCCAGATCTTGATGCCGTCGTCGGAACCGGCCCGGATCACGGCGTCCGTCGCGGCGGGCACGACGATGCGCGCCAGGCCGTAGCCGATGCAATCGCTCGCGGCGCCGAGGTGCGTCGACATGTCCACGAGGCCGGACGGACCGCCCGCTTCCACGGGCTTCCAGGCCCGCTCGCCGCCGTCCGTCGCATACCTGGCCTTCGGGTCGACGGCCGGCTCGCCGATGCGCGCCACCGTGAAGCCGTCGCTTTCCTTCCAGGGGAAAGGCCCCACCAGTTGCCAGCGCGTCACGAACCCCAGCCGCGTCGCCAGGTCCGGAATACCCTGCGCCGCGCTCAGCAGGAGGGCGATTTCGTCGGCCGTCCTGGCGCGCGACGCCGCAAGGGCGACGGCGCGGTCCGCTTCTTCCGTGCGGCCTTGTTCGCGAAGCGTGCCCGCCAGCGAGCACAACGTGGGCAGCGCCGAGTCGCTCAGCTCTCCCGATTCCACCGCCTTTGCCACAATGTCGAAAGACTCGGCCGTGGGGAACTTCAAGACGCCTTCAAGGGCCGAGGCGCGCCGCTCGGGCGTGTCGGCGAGCCGGTACAGGGCCAGGTAGGCCTCGCCCGCGACTTCAACGGGTCCGTGGACCCGGCAACCCTCGATCATGCGTTCCAGCGCCGCAACCTTGGCGTCCGGTTCTCCTGCTCGGGCCGCGATGCGGCTCGCCGCTCCGGGCAGACGCGAATCGGCCAGCGCCTCACGGGCGGCCTCCCGCACTTCAGGGTTCCCGCTCATCGCCGCTTCGTCGATGAGGTCCAGCAGCGCCGGGTCGTGCCGGCGTCCACACAGGCGCACCAATTGCGCCTGCAGCTCGGGCGACACGCGCCCGTACAGCGCTCGAATCGTGTCGTTGACCTCGCCTCCCGGCGCGTTCTCCAAGGCCGAGAGGGCCGGAAGGGCAAGCTCCGCGCCCTTCTCGCCCGCAAGCGCGGCCGCCACGTCTTCGCGCGCCTCCGGACCGCCGTGGCGGATGAGTCCCACGAGGGCGGCCCCGCGCAAATGGGGTTCCCGGGCGGCCTCGAGGGCGTGCCGGTATCCGGCCGTGGTCTGCGCGGACGGACCGGCCCGACGGACCCGCCCGTCGAGTACGCGGATCAGAGCGTCGAGGGCTTCCGAGGCCGTGGCGTCGTCGGCCCCGTCAACGACCTTGATCGCCCGGTCAATGTCTTCCGCTTCGCCGTAGCCCGACAGGGCCCGCGCCGCCGCCGCCCGCACCCGGGCGTCTCCGCTGTCGGTCAGGGCGCGAATGGCTTCGAGGGCGGCCGGGTCTTGAAGCTTCTCGAGGGATCGGAGCAGCGCGCACTGCACTTCCGGCTCGGCGCCGTCCAGCGCGGTGCGCAAGGCCGTCCGGGCCTCGGTCGTGCCGGCGAGTTCCAGCGCTTCCCGGGCCCGGTCGCGCAGGGCCGGCTCGTCGAGCATCGCGGCGATGGGGGAGACGTCGTATCCCTCGGGCACGGCGACGGTCAACAGCTCCAACCCCGTGATTCGGATGGATTCCGGCTGATTGGCCTCGATAAGCCCGGCAAACGCGTCCGCAATCCGACGGCACTCCGCCTCCCGGCCGGGCACCGCCGCTTCATTGGCGATGTCGGCGAGGGTATTTTTCGCCGCTCCCGATATATTCGGGTCCTCGTGCTTCAGCAGAGGCAGGATGTCGGGCACCGCGGCGGCGCCGTAGCGGGGCAACCATTGCCGGGCCAGGCTGCGGGCGACGTCGTCCGGGCCGCCCAGGTCGCGGATCAGGTCCGCCTGATCCGGCGCGGCCACGGCCGCCATCGCCGCGGCACACAGAACGGCCGCGGCACCGATGAATCGCACAGGCTTGCGCATCGAACGAACTCCCCCT
>CAYVOE010000033.1:0-19729 GCA_964452795.1 uncultured Nitrospiraceae bacterium | reverse complement strand
GCCATCATCGGCATCCTGGCGGCGATTCTGCTGCCGGCCCTGGCTCGGGCGCGGGAGGCCGCCAATCGCGCTTCCTGCCAGAACAACCTCAAGCAATGGGGTACGATCCACAAGATGTACTCCGGGGAGAACAAAGGTGCCTGGGTGTCCAGCACGCCATACTGTCCCGGCGTGGACGAGAACGGCGCCCTGGCCCACAACCGGAGCCTCCTGGCGCCCCGGGGATACCTGCTTTACCCCGAGTACTGGACGGACGCCAACCTCGCGGCGTGTCCGTCGGACAGCCGGGGCGACGCCATGGCCGCCGGCTTCGGCCTGACCGACGACTACGCGGGCCAGTTGCAGGAAGCGGCCACGGCGGCGGCGGCCTTCCCCGGCGACAACCTCGCCAAGTGGTGCTACGAGTCCATGGCCTCCATGCCGATTTCCTACCTGTACATCGGCTGGGCGGTGCGGACTGAAGCCCAGCTCGCCCACATCATCAGCGATCGGTGGTGGCTGGGCGAGGCGCTGAACCCCGGCATTTACGTTCCCAAGGGCACCATGTCGCCCTACGGCTGCGATTACACGCTGCTCATCTACCCGGCCATGGGCTCTGGCGATTTCCCGGCCCAGACCCAGCACCAGGACGTGGACGGGACCGCCGTCCCCTCGTCGTACAAGGCACTTCGCGAGGGCATCGAACGGTTCTTCATCACCGACATCAACAACCCCGCCGCGGGCGCCATGGCGCAGAGCACCCTGCCGGTTATGATGGACGCCTGGGGTAGCGCTTCCTCCTGGATGGTGGCCTTCACGGGCGGGGCCGTTTCCGACACGGCCACGGTGCGGTTCAACCACATGCCCGGCGGCTCGAACGTGCTGTTCATGGACGGCCACGTCGAGTTTCTCCGGTACGGGTCGAAATACCCCGTTCGCGATCATCCCAACACCAATTCCATCGGCTCGACGCTCAGCTTCTGGATGTCCATCGCGGGCGGCATGGGCTGATCGGGTCTCACTGAGGAATAACCGACGCGGGGCGGCGATGCGGATCACCGATTTCCATCGCCGCCCCGATCCGTTTCTCCGGAATCGGGAACAATGCCAGGCAGGAATCCCATGACCATTCTACGATGCGCGCCCATTATCGGCCTCGCCCTCGCCTTGATGATGCCCTGGGGATCGGCGGCGGCGCAGCCGCTCGACGTGGGCTTCGACGGCTTGCAGGCCGAGGCGACCGGTTTCTTCCGCACCGAGCACCGCGACGGCGCCTGGTGGCTCGTCACGCCCGACGGCCGGGGATACTACGCCGTGGGCGTCAGCCACGTCCGGTTCACCGGCCAGGGCTGCGAACGCCTGGGGTACTCGCCCTACGAAGAGGCCTGCAAGGTGAAATACGGCTCTCCCGAGGCCTGGACCGACGCCACCGTCGAGCGGCTGTCGCAATGGGGTTTCAACATGCTCGGCGAGCTGTGCGACAGGAGCCTCCGGCACCGGGGCCTGGTCCATACCGACTTTCGACCCGTGGGTTACCTCTTCGCCAAGAAAGACGGCCTGCCCACGCCCTCGCCGCAGGCCTTCACCGTGTTCCCGAACGTATTCAGCCCCGAATGGCCGCGTCACTGCGAAGCCGTTGCCCGCGAGTGGTGCGCGCCGCAAAAGGACGACCCGGCGTTGCTGGGCTATTTCCTCGACAACGAACTGACGTGGTTCGGTCCCATCGGCCGGGAGTGGGGGCTCTTCTGCGAGGCCTGGAAAAAGCCGGCCGAAGACCCCGCCAAACAGGCCTGGATCCAATTCCTTCAGGAGCGCCTCGAATCGCCCGCCGACATGGAAGAGCACTGGCGGATCCGGGTCGGGTCGTGGCAGGAACTGGCCGATCACACCGATGCCCGGCCGCCCCTCACGCCGCGGGCCCGGGAACTCACCACGGAATGGCTTCGCGAGGTGGCCCGGGCCTATTTCGAACCCCTCGTGTCGGCCATCCGGCGGCACGACCCGAATCACCTGATCCTGGGCGTGCGCTTCGCCAACGAAATACCGGACATCCTCGAAGTGGTGGGCGAGTATTGCGACGTCGTCTCCGTAAATTTCTATCCCCGGATCGAACCGGGCGGACAGATTCATCCGCGGGAACGGGAACTGCTCGAGGAGTGGCACCGCAAGGCCGGAAAACCCCTCCTCATCAGCGAGTGGAGCTTTCCCGCCTTCGACAGCGGCCTGCCCAGCACCATCGGCGCGGGGATGCGCGTCGAGACGCAGGCGCAGCGGGCCCAGTGCTGGAGCTCGTTCCAGGAGACCCTCTTCCGTCTGCCCTTTATCGTGGGCTCGAACTACTTCACCTGGTCCGACGAGCCCGCCTTCGGGATCGCGTCCCACCACCCCGAGAACACCAATTTCGGGCTCGTCGACGAGACGGACACGCCCTATGAGGCCGTCGTGAACACGGCCCGGGAGATCAACCCCCGCGTCTACGAATGGCACACCGAAGGTCCCGTATCCGAAGAGTCGGAAGTCCCGGACCCGTCGGCGCGGTTCGAACTCCCGCCGTTGCGACCCCTGCCGGACGAACCGTGGACCGCCACCTGCGGCGCGCTGACCGTCGAGGCCCGGACCGACGAGGGGGCATGGGTGCTCGCGTTTCGAGGCCAGCCCCTGGCCCGGATTCAGCCGCGGGTATTCCAGATCTACGGCAACTACATCTGGTCAAAGCCGACGCGTCTGAAACCTCTTCGCCTGGGCGAGAACGACTCGATGATCGTCCTTGACGCCGAACTCACCAACGCCGAGGGGCCACGACGGGCGGGGGAGGGTCTCCACCGGTCCACATGGCGGCTTTGGGTGCCGAAGCATGCCCTCAACGCGGTGGCCGTACAGTGCCTTTCCATCGAGAACGCGGGCGAGACGCCGTGGCGCCTTCTCGAGCTGCAGGTCTGCCTGGAATCGGACATCGGCGCCAACGACACGCCCGACGAACCCTTCGGCCTGGCCCATCGATGGGTGCCCTTCTATCGGCACGGCTCGTTCATCTGGGATCGAGCGGAGAAGCTGGGCGTGGGCGCCACCTTCCGCGAGCCCGAAGACTTCTTCCACTTTTTCCGCACCGAGGCCTCGGGAGGGGCCGTGGGAGAGCTCCAGCGCCGGATCGACACGTTTCTGCCGCCCGGTGCCGTCTACGAGGAGGGCACGCCCCCGGCCGTCATCTTCCTGATGGAACACGACTCCCCGGCCCATTTCGCCCGGCGCGTCGAGCGGTTGCGGCCCGTCTTCCCCGGCGGCTGATGCCCTTCCCGGTGTGCGGCGGGCGGCGTCGTCGGGCTATACTGGGCCCCGTAGCGCCTTCGGGAAGGAGTACGAAGCATGGCATTAAGGAAACGGACGCTGGGTCGCACGGGGCTCGAGGTCACCCAACTGGGCTACGGGGCGATGGAGGTGCGGGGCGAACGAATCTGGAACGGGCGACCCGTGACCGACGAGCAGGCCGAGGCCATCCTGACGGCGGTGGTGGACGCGGGCATCAACTTCATCGACACGGCCAACGACTACGGCAAGAGCGAGCTCTACATCGGGCGATACCTGGCGAACCGGCGCGGCGACTACTATCTCGCCACCAAGTGCGGGTGCCACATGACCTATGCCGGCGACCACGACGACACGCCCCATTACTGGACCCGCGACAACATCCTGCGCAACATCAGCGATTCGCTCCTCAAGATGGACACGGACTACGTGGACCTGCTCCAGCTCCACAACCCCACCGTTGAAAAGGCCGAGGAATACCGGGTAGTCGACACCCTGCGCGAACTCCGCGAACAGGGGGTCGTGCGACACATCGGCTGCTCCACGACCTTTCCCTACCTGGACACCTTCATCGAGTGGGGCGTGTTCGACGCCTTTCAGATACCCTATTCGGCCCTCGAGCGGCGCCACGAGAACGGCATCACCCGGGCCGCCGAAGCCGGCGCGGGGATCATCATCCGCGGGGGCGTGGCCAAGGGCGAGCCGGGCGCGACCGAAGGGTGGGCGAACGAGCGGTGGGCCCTGTTCGAGAAGGCCCGCCTGGACGAGCTTCGCGAGGACGGTGAGAGCCGCACGGCCTTCCTGCTGCGGTTCACCCTGACCCATCCGCATTGTCATACGACCATCGTGGGCACGTTGCGGCCGGACCATCTCCAGGAGAACCTGCGCGCGGCCGAGCGCGGTCCCCTGGCGCCGGATGTCTACGAGGAGGCGAAGCGCCGCCTGGACGCGGCCGGGGAACGCCCGGAGAGCTGAAAGACCGGCGCAAGAGGCTTGATGTTGGGGCATGATTATCCTAGTATGGCGGGCGGCTTGTGTCCGTCCGATGGGGGAGATGGGCAAGCCCGGCGGGCGGGCGGCCCGCCTCGCAACCTATTCAGTTAAGTCCGAGGAGATTGGGTGAGATGAATGTAAAAACCCGGGTCGAACTGTCCGTCATGATGTTCCTGGAGTTCTTCGTCTGGGGTGCGTGGGCCGTGACCCTGGGCTCCTACCTCGGCACCATCGGTTTCCAGGGTTCCGACATTGCTCGGGCCTTCAGCACCACCGGATGGGCCGCCATCGTGTCGCCTTTCTTCATCGGGATGGTGGCCGACCGCTTCTTCGACGGCGAGAAGGTGCTGGGGATTCTCCACCTGTTCGGAGCGGTGCTGATGTACTGGGCCTCGACCATTACCGCGCCGGGGCCCTTTTTCTGGGTGCTGCTGGCATACGCCATCTGCTATATGCCCACCCTCGCCCTGGTGAATGCCATCTCCTTCAACCAGATGACCGAACCCACGCGCGAGTTTCCGCCCATCCGGGTGCTGGGCACCCTGGGATGGATCGTGGCGGGCCTGGTGATCAGCGTGCTCGACGCCGAAACCCGGGTCCTGCCGCTCCAGATGGCCGCGGGCGCGTCCGTCGTCATGGGCCTCTACTCCTTCTTCCTGCCCAAGACCCCGCCCCGTTCCGCCGGCAAGCAGGTCACCGTGTCCGACGTGCTGGGACTCGACGCGCTCCGACTGTTGAAGAACCCGTCCTTCGCGATCTTCCTCATCGGGTCCCTGCTCATCTGCATCCCTCTTGCCTTCTATTACACCTTCACCAACCCCTTCCTGGTCGAAAGCGGCATGGAAAACAGCGCCGGCAAACAGACTCTCGGCCAGTGGTCGGAACTGCTGTTCATGCTCGTCATGCCCTTCTTCTTCGCCCGCCTCGGCGTGAAGCGGATGCTCCTCCTCGGCATGGCGGCGTGGTTCCTGCGCTACCTCCTCTTCGCCTACGGCAATAACGACGCCCTGGTCTGGATGTTCTACATCGGCATCCTGCTCCACGGCGTCTGCTACGACTTCTTCTTCGTCACCGGCCAGATCTACGTGGACAAGGCGGCGCCCCACGAGGTTCGCGCCAGCGCCCAGGGCCTGATCGCCCTGGTGACCTACGGCATCGGCATGGTCATCGGAAACGAGGTGGCGGGCCGGGTGGTCGACCATTACACCGAGTTGAGCGCGGCCCAGGAGGTCATCGCCCGCAACTGGCGGGCCATCTGGCTCATCCCCGCCGCCATGGCCGCGGCCGTCATCGTGATGTTTGCCGTGGCGTTCCGCGAACCCGCCAACGACGTCGAGGGCGCGGATCCCGATCTCACCGAGGTCGAACCCGCCAACTAAGGGCGGAGACGACACAAACCGGCTACACATCCGGCGCCTTTGGAATGCGGCCGCAACCGCACTCCAAAGGCGCCTTCTTTGTGAGTAGGGGCGATTACTCGCGGAAGGCGAAGGAGTCCACCGCGATTTCGACTCCGGCCGTGTCGCCCGGGTCAAAGCGCAGGGTCGCGATTTCGCCGCGCCAGCGGGGATGGTTGCCGAGGTCGAGGACGTAGGTGTGCATCTCGCCGTCGGTGGCGAGGGGGAAGCGGACGCTGGCGACTTCCGAGATGGAGCTCCCGCCTTCCGACCAGAACAACTGGCCGACGCTTCCCGGCTTCAACTCCCCGATCACCTGCATGCGGATCTCGAGGCGGGGATAGCGCGCGGCTTCCAGGCCGGGCGTGTCGACGATGAGGGCGGGGTCGGCGGCAATGGTGGAAAAGCGCAGGACGCCGCCTTCGCAACGCAGCGGCGACACGTTCATCATGGCGCGCCATCCGCCCGGACCGTCGTCGAAGCTCCAGGAGGTCACCTGGGGTTGAGGCGGATAGTCGTAGGGCCCGAGGCCGACGTCGCGAGGCGACAGGTTGACGGGCCAGTCTTCGGGCGCGCCCGCGCCGAAGACCTTTCGCACCGCCTCGTACATGCGGAACCCGTACTCCGTGGCGGGCTCGATGTAGCTGCCTTCGCCCCATTCGTTGAGGGGCCCCAGGATGACGAGGGGTCGCTCCGAGTCGCCGGCAAAGCCCTTGACCTTCGACAGGAGCGCTTCGAACTTCTCCGGGGTGCGGCCGTCGATCTGGTGCGACTTCGTGCCGTGCCAGGGCCGGGCGTCCCAGCCCGTGTCGACCACGGGGTAGTAGACAAGCCCGGCGGCGACGGCGAGGTCGCAGTACCGTTCCCAGGCGTCGGGGACAGTGTCGACCACGTCGTCAAACCGCCAGCGGCGCGGATCCGGGGCGAGGGTCTGGGCTTCGCCCCACTCGTGGTAGCTCGTGGCGGCGTAGTAGCCCTCGTCGGCCAGGGTCCGGACCTGGGCCTCGCCCCGGGGAGCGTGCATGGACACGAAGACGATCCCGTCGTAGCCCGCCGCCCGCGCCATCTCCTGCGATTCGTCGAAGGCGGCCTTGACCTCCTCCGATCCGCCGAGGTCGTTGCGGATGTTGTTGGGATCCCAGAGGAACACGGCAGGCTTGCCGTCGATGCGGTAGTACGACGGCAAATTGAAATAGTGGTCGATCCATTCCCGCGTCACGTTGCGCCAGTCCTCGCGCGAATGGGTGCCCGGGGCGTTGTGGTTGGCCCACATGATGGCCACTTTCAGATGGTCGCGGTAGCGCGCCTGACGGTAGGCCTCGAACCAGTGAGTGAGGAACTGGTGGCCCGCCGACCAGTACCAGTCGACGAGGAAGCAGGAGATGCCGTTCTCGACGGCCCACTTGATCTGCCAGTCCACGCATTCCGGGTTGCTCTCGTCGTAGTACCCCAGCAGGGGCCGGCGGATGGGCGCAATGCGGCGGATGCAGTCCCACTTGGCAGGCGTGTCCCAGCCGGGGAAGTAATAGGCGCACACGTCGGCGGTCGTCTCGATGGGGCGCGGTTCGGGCACGTAGTCCGCCGAGACCGCATCTTCAACCGGAGGCAGGAACTCGACTTCGACCTGGCCGGAGGCCAGCCGCCCCGGCTCGGCGGGATCGGCGCCCGCCTCCGAGAGTACTTCGTATGTTACCGTGTGCCGCCCCGCAGCGGCTTCGAGCATCGGGATGACAAAGGTGTGCTGCTCGCCGTGCTTCAGCGAGTCCACAAGTTCCGTCGGTCCCGAGGCGTCCGTTTCGAAGCGAATGCCGCCGCGGCCGTCCACCCGCACGAACAGGCCCCGGGCTTTCTCGCCGCCGATATTGGCGATCTGGACCAGGAACCGACCGGGATTCTCTTTCGACCCTCGCAGGGCGCCTTCTTCGGGGCCCGCGTAGATCACGTCGATCTGGGGCGGGCCCAGGGGTTTGTCGGAAAGTTCGACGGATTCCACGAAGGTGCCGGACGGCACGCGCAGGCCCAGGGCCACGATCTGCGTCCAGGCCGGGTTCCCGGCCAGCTCGATGTTGTACGTCCGGTCCCGTCCGTCGGTCTGGAGTTCGAATTCCTCGGTCTTGAGGCCCGCCTCGTCGACCGAGGCCCACAGAAGGCTGCCTGTGACATTTTCCCCCGCCGAGGGATTGCGCAGCGTGACCGCGACCCACCCTTTGTCCGACACGTCGAGCCGGAGGGGGGGCAACACGATTTCGCCGATGCCCGGTTGGCTTTCCGACTCCGGCGCGGGCCGGTTCAACGGCCATCGGCCGCCCGTCGAAGCGGGTTCGCCCGCCTCGCCCCAGGGCTGGATGGAGATGCGCTCGATGGCGAATTGAGCCCCTTCGTACAGGTCGAGGCGAAGCTGGCGGATCGTTCCCTCCGTGTGCCAGAACGGATAGATCACAATGTCGTGCCACGCGCCGTCGCCGGGGACCGTGAAAGGCGTGCTCTTTTTCGCGTCGAACCCGCCGTGAGGGCCCTCGGTAACGCCGCTCCAGAAGAGCTCGCCCGGACCGGACTTGTCGGCCCGAATGCGCAGGACCACACACTGCCAGGGCGTCGCCGGCAGTTCCAGGCCGTGCAGCGTGAAGAAGGGATCCCAATCAACGGCCCGGGCGTGGAGCGCGCCGTCTTTTGCCTCCACGTCGGCGAAATGGGCGTTGGCGACCCAGGCCTCCGCGGCGGCCGGATCGGCGAAATCCCACGTCGGTCCCTCCGTCGCCGACATCACAGCCATCATCAACAGACCGAGACACATGGCAAGTCTCCTCCCGAAAAACTCCCTAACCCGGGCCCAGGATAGCACAAGGCCGGCTCGACCGCTGCGAGACCGAACGCGATTCCCTTCCCGAGACCCACTCCATTGAATCCATCAGCGCCCCTGGCCCAGGACCCGCATGACGAGGCTGTCCTGGGCCCAGTCGGGGAGCATCTTCACCAGCCCCGCGGCGAGGCGGTTCTCGGCGCCCACGTAGTAACGGGCCTTGGGCGACGAAGCCGACACGGCCTCCCCGATGACGGCGGCCACCTCGTCAGGCGACGCGCCGGACTCGCTCATCCGCTCCATTGCTTCCGTCATCCGTTCGAGGGGCTCCTTGTAGAGCGCGCGTTGCCGGGCCGGGACGCCGGCCAGGGCCTTGCCCGTGGTGGCGGGTTTCTTCCAGATGGGCGTGGCCGTGTTCGACGGCTCCACGATGGACACCCGGATGTTCCAGGGGGACAGCTCCATGCGCAGGGCGTCGGTCACGCCCTCCAGGGCGAATTTGGACGCCGAGTAGGCTCCGAGAAACGGCGCCGCCATCAGGCCGCTCAGCGACCCCACGTTGACGATGCGCCCCGGACGTCGGCGCAGCAACGGAAGAAAGGCCTGGGTGGCCGCGATGACGCCCACCACGTTGACCTCCAACTGCTCCCGGATCCGGTCCAGCGGCAGGAACTCGAGGGGGCCCATGACGGCGATCCCGGCGTTGTTCACCAGGGCGGCAAGGCCCTCGTCGCCCACGTCGGCCGACACCCTCTCCGCCGCCGCGGCCAGCGATCCGGCCTCGGTAACGTCGAGCATGATCGGTTGAAGCCGGTCGGAGGCCTGCTTTTTCAACGCCTCGCCGTCCTTCTTCCGGCGCACGCCGGCGTACACCCGGTGCCCTTCGCGCTCGAGGCGCAGCGCGGTGGCCGCGCCGATGCCCGACGACGCCCCGGTGACGACGACGGCGCCGGTAGGGGGGAGGGGGGCCATGGCTCGATGCCTTTCGGTTGTGCTCGGCGCCGGGAAGGCGCGTCAGGCTTCGCCCTGCTTCGCCCGAAGCTTTTCCGCGGCTGCCGCGACTTGGTCGATGGCTTCGAAGTGCCGGGTGCGGCAGTCGGGCAGGGTCGGTTTCCACGGGGTCTGGAGGAAGCCGAGCAGCCGTTCTTCGGGGATGCGTTCCGCGCAATACTCGACCAGGAGGCCGAAGTTGTCGGGCGAACTCCAGTTGCTGCCCGTGGGGATTTGGTCGTAGCCCGCGTCGGCCAGGACTTGGAAGGCCTCCGTGACCTTCACCACGTAGGCTTTCGGGTCGCTCTTGTCGGGGTCAAAGTCGGTGCCGTAATACCAGTTGCTTTGAACCACGGACTTCGGCATGCGCCGGAGGAACTCGTCGCGATGATCGAGGATGTAGTCCGACCAGATCCACGGCCGGCATCCCGCTTTCTCGGTCTGCTCGACCAGGAAGAGGAAATCGCGCCACCACAAGTCGTGCTGACGAATGACCACGTACTCGTAGTTTCGCTGGTGTTCGGCCGTTTCCTCGTCCATGCCCAGGTGGAAAAAGCGCGGTTTGCCGAAAAGGCTCGCCACTTCCTCGATGAGGTCGCGGCAGACGGCGTAATAGGCGTCGGTGGAAACGGCGCGCGAATAAGGGCCCAGCCAATGGTCGTGGGTGGCGGAAAAATTGAGCTTGGGGATGGGTTCGATCCCCTTGGCCCGGAGCTTCTCGAGCTCCTCGGTCAGCCGCGCGGGCGACCACGACCCCTCGACCGCGAGCTCGGGGTGGCTGTCGTAGACCACGCCCTCGCCGAGGTCGATGACCACGAGGTTCATGCCCTTTTCGACCATTCGGTCGATGATCTCGTCCCACAAGTCCGAGTCGAATCGGAGCGTGTCGCTGGGAGTGGTGTAGTTGGCGCGGAGCTCGGGTTTGTCCCAGTCGCCCCACATGTTGAAGCCCAGGTGCAGCAGGTTGCCCCAGATCATGTCGGCGCCCTTCGCCTCGGCCGCCGCGACCTCCGCCGGGTCTCCCAGGGCCCGCGCGGCGGTCCAGCCCGTCGCGATGCCCGCGGCGGCGGTTTGCATGAATCGACGACGTCCCAACGTTCCAGCCATGATGTCGGATTCCCCTTTTGTGCGTCCGGTGTCGCGGCGCTGCGTCCGGCCACCGGGCCCGCGGGCATACTATCATGCCCTCCGCGCATTCCTCCACCGCGCGCCCGAGGGGCCGGGATGGTGTATAATCCGGCGTCTTGACGGGACCTGCCGCCCTTGCTGCAAGCCTTTATGGAGTAACGCAGACATGATCCCATCGGTTTTCCGGACCTGGAGCATCGCCATCCTGTGCGCCGCGACCCCGCTTGTCGGCCATTCCGCCGCCGCACAGGCGACGACCCACCACTCGGAGCTTCCGTGGCAGTTGCGCCCGAACTTCCGCATCTCGGTGGGCGACAAGGAGCTGCGGTACGCCCTCGACAACGGCCAGTGGCGGATCGAGCGCAAGGGCGGGGGAGAGATCGTCGGCAACGTCGACATGACCATCACCCGGACCGACGGCACGGTCTTCAAAGCCCTCGATTCCACCTACGACAACATGAACATCGAGGAGACCGCCAACGAGCTGGGACCCTGCCGGCGCTACGTGGGCGAGACGAAGCCCGTGGACGGCATCGACATGCGGAACTACATCGACCTCATGAAGGAGCATCCCTTCATGCTGGTCCGGTCCGAGATCACCAACGTGGGCGACAAACCCCTCGCCATCGCCGAAATTCGGCCGGCGGTGTTCGGATCCTCGGGCGCCATCACGGGTGTGGGCGCCTCCGCCGACGTGGCCACCCGGCCGCTGCGTCGGCGCGGCGGCTATCCCGTCTACGACCCCGAAGGTCCGCCGAGCCTCGTCCTCTTCCACGACCCCTCCGGCGGCGTCGTGTTGTCCCTCGGCGCTTTCCCCCTGGACGGCACGCCCACGGCCTTCACCCTCGAGAAAAGCGGCGCGGCGTGGGAGGGAGCGGTGGTCTGCGACTACGGCCCGGGCTACGTTCTCCAGCCCGGCGACACCCTGAAGACCGTCCCCGTGTGGCTGGCCTTCTTCACCGACGCGCCCGAGGACATCGACCGGAACTACGGCTGGGCCGTGACGGCCCTGCCCAAGCCGCAGGCCGTCGAAGCCGTGCCCGATGCCTGGGTAAGCGTCGACCCCGGCCAGTCCGAGGCGGCGCTCCTCGCGGCGGTCCAGTCCTGGGCCGGGGCCGGCATCGACCATGCCCGGGTTCCCGCCGTGTGGTCCGGCAACGAGGGGTATCCCTACGACGCGCGCGCCCTGGCCGGCCGGATCCGCGACCTCGGCATGACCCCCGGCCTCACGGTCGATCCCCTCGCCCTGCCGGGAGCGCCCGAAGCCCTCACCGTGGCCGCGAGCGACGGACGACGCTGGCTCAACGTGGCCGCGCCCGAAGGTCGTGCCTTTGCCGTGGACGCCCTGAAGAAACCGGTGGACTGGAAGTACGGGTTCTTCGTGGTGGCCCAGTCCGACGTACCCGACGACGCCCTGCGCGCCATGGGCCTGACCCGCGGCGAGGCCGACGACATCGCCTTCGCCGTCGCGGCGGAAGCGGCTCCGGGTCGGCCGGTCCTCCCCGAGCCCGCCGGCGCCCTCGGCGGCGATATGAACGCGTGGCTCGAAGCGGCCGCCGCCACGGCCCGGGGCCGGATGCACGGCATGCCCGCAGGGCCTCTCGCCCTCGACACGGCCCGGGTGAAGGACCCGTCGGAGGGCCTCGCTCTGGCGATATCGCTGTTTGGCGGGCCCGTCGAGGTCCGCGGATCGGCCGGTTCCGCCGGGATGAAGGGCCTGTTTCCGCGGTCGGTCCGGCAGGCCGTGGCACTCGACCCGGAAGAGCAGGCCCCCAAACTGTGGCAGATTACCCAGGCCGGCCGGGGCGGCTCGCAGGTTTCCGTGGTGGTCTTCCCCGGCGGGGGCGACTGGACCGACGAGACCCTGCCGCTCCAAAGCAAGGGCACGGTGCGGTCGCTGACGGTCCGGGACGACGGCAGGGTGGTTTCCGGGCGATAACGCCGCGACAACGGCGGAAGACGCGGGCAACGGGCGAAGATATCGCCTCTTGCTTGACGCTTCTACTTGACGCTTCTACGCGTGCTTCGTCGTCATTTCGACCGCCGACACAGCGGATACCTCCAGAGAAGCGCAGGCATGCGCGCGGTCGCGCCTTCGCGGTAGAATGGCGGCCACACCCAACGGAAAGGGCCAGCGTCGAACGGTCGGCGGCGGGAGCGGACCCGGTCCGAGGAGTTGAGACTTGCCTTATCGTCCTTTGGCGCGGCGCGTGGGCAACGTGATGCGCCTCACCGAAATCGTTCAGGTCATGGTGCGCTACGGCTTCGCCGACATTGTGCATCGCCTGGGCCTGCACGAGGGGATCCCGGCCCGATTCCTGCGCGGATTGCGGATCATCGACGCACAGGAGAACGTGCCGGAGACGCGGGGCCACCGGTTGCGAACCATGTTGAGCGAACTGGGACCCACCTTCGTCAAGTTCGGCCAGATCCTCAGCACGCGGCCCGACCTGGTGGGACGCGAAATCGCCTTCGAGCTCGGCGGCCTCCAGGACCGCGTGGAGACGATCCCTTTCGAGCGGATGCGCCCCGTGGTCGAGCAGGCCCTCGGAGGGAAAGTCGAGCATCTATACGAAAGCTTCGACACCACCCCCGTGGCGTCGGCCTCTCTGAGCCAGGTCTACTTTGCCCGGTTGAAAGGCAACCACGCGGTGGCGGTAAAAGTGCAGCGCCCCGATATCCGCCGCGTCATCGAAGCCGACCTCAGCCTGATGCGCGCCGCCGCCGAGTGGGCGGCGGACCGCGTGACGGAGCTGGGCTGGATCGATCCCGTGGGCATGGTCGACGAACTGGCGCGGGCGCTGCGGCGCGAGCTGGATTTCACCATCGAGGCCCGGATTATCGAGCTGTTCCAGCGCCAGTTTGCGGACCACCCCGAGATCTTCGTGCCGCCCGTGTATCCGGAGTACTGCGCGCCGGAAGTGCTGACCATGGGCTGGATCGAAGGCGTACGCATCGACGCGTTGGATCGCTTCGCCGAGCGCGAAAGCGATCCCCGGCAGGTGGCGCGGATCGGATGCGACATCATGTGCCGCCAGGTCTTCGAGCATCGCCTGTTCCACGCCGACCCCCACCCGGGGAACATCCTGTTGACACGGCGCAACCGCATCGCCTTCCTCGACTACGGCATGATGGGGCACCTGGAACGGGCCGACGTGGTGGCCGTGGCCGAGCTGCTGCGCTCGATCTTCCAGAACGACCCCCAGAGCTGCGTCCAGGCCATTCTGTCCATCACCACCGGGGGCGACGTCTATGACCGCGACGCCTTCCGCCACGCCATCGGCGAGTTCATCGCCTTCGAGGCGCAATCCCTGGTCAGCCGCGCCCAAATCGGACGCATCCTCGAGGAGCTGGTCGCCGTGCTGCGACGCTACGAGCTCGAGCTGGCGCCGCGGCTCTCCCTGCTGCTGAAGGCCCTGGCCACCATCGAATCCACGGGCCGCACCCTCGACCCCAACCTCAACATGGCGCCCATCATACGGCCCTACGTCGAGCGTGTCCTCTTGGGGCGGTTCAGCCCCCGCGTATTGCGCGAGGACGTTCAGCAGCGGGTCACCACGCTCTTGCGTCTCTCGCAGGAGATTCCCCGCGACGCCGAGCAGATCGTGCGGCTCCTTCGCCGGGGCCAGTTCAAGATCCGGCTCAACCACGAGGGGCTGACTCATTTCGCCGCCGTGGTGGATCGGGCCAGCAACCGCCTCACCTTTGGGGTAATCACCGCGTCGATTGTGGTAGGATCCAGCCTCTTGATCCACGCGGGGGAAGGGCACGAAACCCTGGGCCTGGTCGGTTACCTGGTGGCAGGTTTCTTCGGCATCTCGCTGATCATTTCGATATTTCGTTCCAGGAATTACTGAAGCGCCGGCCAATCGGTCGGTGCGGGGGGTCCGTCCGCGTGTGAGGAGCGGACGGGAGCCGTTCGCGGCCCAGCCCGGTGGCGCCGCGGCGGGAAGGAGATTACGTGGCCACGACCATTGCGTATCGTTCATACGCAAAGATCAACCTGTATTTGGATGTGCTGAACCGGAGGCGGGACGGCTACCACAACATCGAGACCATCTTTCAGACCGTGGACCTGGCCGACCGGATCACGTTCACCGAGCGCGACTCCGGCATCGTGCTCGACTGTTCGGATCCTCAGCTCGCCCACGTGGAGACCAACCTCGCGTCCCGGGCGGCGCTGTTGCTTCAGAATCGGACCGGCTGCAATCGGGGCGTCAGCATCTATATCCAGAAGAACATCCCCGTGGCAGCGGGCCTGGCGGGAGGATCGGGCAACGCCGCCGCCGCCCTTCGCGCCCTCGACGACCTGTGGGAGCTCAACCTGCCGGAGTCGACCCTGCGCCAGCTGGCCCTGGAGCTGGGGTCGGACGTGCCCTACTGCCTCGTCGGCGGCACCATGGCCGCCACGGGACGGGGCGAAGAGCTCATGCCCCTCGATCCGCTGCCTCGCGCGTGGTTCGTCCTCGTCCATCCCGAAGTGGCCATCAGCACGCCGCGCGTCTACAACAGCCCCCGCCTCGTCCGCAACGAAGGCGCCCGCTTCGCCGGCCGGACCGCCGGTTTCCGCCGAGCCATCCACGCCCTTTATCACGGCCGCTTCCAGGAAGCCGTGTTCAATCGCATGGAAGAGGCCGTCTTCGCCGACCTCCCCAGCCTGGCCGAGGTCAAAGAGGCCCTGTTGTCGACCGGATGCATCGCCGCGGCCATGAGCGGAAGCGGACCGACCCTCTTCGGCGTGTGCAAGACCCGCCGCGATGCTCAGCGGGTCGCGGACTCCATTTCAGACTACCGCGTCCTGGTGGTGACCCCCGCCCCCGCCGCGCTCGAACGGGACTGAGCGATTCCCTTCCGTGTCCGTCAGTCGTAGCGACCCTGAAACGCGCGAACCCGGATGAGAAGGAGGTCGAACAGCATGCGCAGGGAGTCGGTCACGGCGTTGAGCCGGGTGTGGGGGCAGTTGACCCATCGGATGGGCACCTGGTCGATCCGCAGGCCGTGTCGCTGGGCGATGTAGAGCAGTTCGGCGTCGAAGCTGTAGCGCTCGATGGTCTGCCGGGGAAACACGATCTCGACGGCCTGCGCCGTGAAACCTTTGAAACCGCACTGGGTGTCGGGGAACCGGGTGAGCCCGGCGGTACGCAGGATCAGGTTGAACATGCGCCCCATCGATTCGCGATACCAGGCCTGGCGCACCTCGACGCGCGATTCCGGCAGGCTTCGGGAACCGATGACGACGTCGGCGCCGTCGTCGAACCGGGGCCAGAGCTTTTCGAGCTCCTCGATGGGCGTCGAAGCGTCGGCGTCGTAGAACACCCGGTACCGGCCGACGGCGGCGGTCATGCCCGTGCGGACGGCGTGGCCCTTGCCCCGGTTGGGTCGGTAGGAGATTACCCGCGCTTCGGGAGCGGCTTGAGCGGCCGTTTCGGCCGTGCGATCGCGGCTGCCGTCGTCAACGACAACAATCTCCCAATCGTAGGGCTGATGCGCGAGATAGGTCCGCACCGTGTCCAACGTGTGGCCGATCCGGCCTTCTTCGTTATAGGCCGGAATGATAAGCGACAGGTGCAACGGCAGTCGGGATCCTCAACTTCGGGTTACTGGAAAGAGACGGGCCCGACGATCGCCGCCGCCGGGCCCGCCACAGACTATTCGCTCGCCGGGGCGAACCAGATGTTTCGATACGCCACCCGGTCCCCGTGGTTCTGGAGCAGCAGGGGCCCCGTCGGAGCGTCCTGATCGGACACGCCGCCCGGCGTCGGCTTGCTCAGCTCCACGTTGTCGTGGATGAGTATGCCGTTGTGCTCGACCCGGATCCGGGCGTTCTCAACCTTCTTGCCCGACTCGTCGAACCTGGCCGGGGTGAAGGTGATGTCGTAGGTCTGCCACTCTTCCGGCGGCAGGGACGCGTTGACGCGGGGCACGGCGGCCTGGTAGATGCCGCCCGCCTCGTTATCCGCCGGGGGAAGGCCGAAGCTGTCCAGCACCTGCACCTCGTACCGCCCCAGAAGGTATACGCCGCTGTTGCCGCGGCCCTGGCCGCGCTCGTGGGGCATCAGCGGCGTCTTGAACTCGATGTGGTACAGGCCCGCGCCGAACTCGTCTTTGGTCATCAGCGAGCTGCCCGACACCTCCATCTGGCCGTTCGACAGGTTCCACTTCGGCGGAACCGCCTCCCAGCCGTCCTGGTTTTGGCCGTCGAAAAGGACGATCGCCCCTTCCGGCGCCGGCTGGCCCAGCGTGGGCGGCTTCTTGGTCACCCGCTCGAGCGCGAAGGCGATGTCCTCGCCCATGCCGATGACTTTGCCCGTCATGCGGCCGTTGATGGCCTCGGCCGTCACCACCGGGGAGTCGTTGTCTTCGCCGGCCTTGCCGATGAACACCGCCACACGGCCGTCGCCCTGCCCGCGCAGCTCGACGTTGTAGGTCCGGCCCTCCGCCCGCGCCTCGAGCAGGGCCCGGTACACATTGCCGCCTTCGGCAATGATCCGGGCGTTAACGGGTTGCCCCGACAGGTTCGGCGTGGTGAAGCCGCCCTCCCAGTTCCCCTGAACGCGGTCCGCTCGGGCCGGCACGAAGCACAACCCCACCGCCAGGGCCGTCAACCACAGGGTTCCCAATGCGCGCATTCTCTCCCTCCTTCGGTTTCTCATGCCGACATCCCGCTTGCGGCAAGACCGCCTCAAACTCTATCCCTCGGGGCCGGGAAACGCAAGAAATGCGAGTCCTTCGAACCCCGTTGCCAACGGATTATCGAAACCTGCTACCCTATCCCCGGCAGCCGGCCCCGGTTCGCGGGGCGGCCTCAGCACGGAGGGTTTTCGATGAGCCGGGAGCAGGTCCTCGAACAGATGCGTCGGCGCGTGTCGCCGGAGGAGTACAAATCGATACGGGAGGAATGGAAGACTCATTCCATCGCGGAAGACGGGCGCGACCTCCCGGGGCTGATGTCGACCCTCACCGAGGATTGCGTGTACGAAATGCCCCAGACCGGGCACGTCTGGCATGGCCACGAAGGAGCCACCGCCTTCTACACCCAACTGCTCACCGCCTTCCCCGACATCGATTTCGATCTTCAGAACATCGTCATCGGGCCTCAGGGAGTCTTCGAAGAGGCTCGGGTAACCGGCACCCACCGCGGCGAATGGCTCGGCCGGCCCGGCACGGGCGAACCCGTCGAGTTCCGCGTCAACATCCTGTTCCCGTGGGACCCGGTCCGGAAGAAGTTCCGGGGCGAGCGCATCTACTTCTTCGGCGAGGGCACGGCCTTTCCTCCGACCCTGCTCGAGGCGCAGGCGTCGGAGCGGTGAGGCCATAGGACGCCGCTGGGGGACGCCACGGCCTCCACGCCATTCGTCGTAGGCGAATGGCCGCTCCTACAAGACGCCGGCGATGGCGCTGCACAGGCGGTCCATGTTCTCCTCGGTCATGCCGGCGACGTTGATGCGGCCGGACCGCACGATATAGATCGAGTGGTCGGCGCGCAGCCGTTCGACCTGATCGGGCGTCAGCCCCGAGAAGGAGAACATGCCCTTCTGCTGTTCGATGAACGAGAAGTCGCGGTCCACGCCCTTTTCCTTGAGGGTCCGGACGAACAGGCGGCGCATGGTGTTGATGCGCTCGCACATGGCCTTGACTTCGCCTTCCCACTGGCCGCGCAGCCCGGCGTCGTTCAGGATGGTGGTGACGATCTGGCCGCCGTGGGAGGGCGGGTTCGAATAATTGGCGCGGATGGTTCGCTTGATGTGGCTGAAGGCCTTCTGGGCGGCGTCGGCGGTGGCGCCGATGACGGTGAGGGCGCCGACCCGTTCGTTGTACAGGCCGAAGTTCTTCGAGAACGAGCTCGCCACAAGCAACTCCGCGCCGGGCCGACACAGGGCGCGCAGGCCCGCGGCGTCCGGTTCCAAACCGTCTCCCAGGCCCTGGTAGGCGAAGTCGACGAAGGGCAGCCACTTCCGTTCCTGAGCGACGTCGGCGATGCGGTTCCATTGCTCGAGTGTGGGATCGGCGCCCGTGGGGTTGTGGCAGCAGCCGTGAAGCAGCACCACGTCGCCTTCCGGCACGCCGCGCAGCGCTTCGAGCATCCGGTCGAAGGCGATGCCCTTCTTATCTCCGTCGTAATAGGGGTACCGCTTCACTTCCAGGCCGGCCGCCTTGAAGATGTTGACGTGGTTTTCCCAGGTGGGGTCGCTTACCCAAATCGCCGCGCCGGAAGCGCAGGCCCGCACGAACTCGCCCCCGACGCGGAGCGCGGCCGTTCCGCCGGGCGTCTGGGCCGTGGCGGCCCGACCCGATTGGACGGCTTCGTGACCGGCCCCCAGCGCCAGTTGCTGCACGGCCTGACCGTACTCGGGCGAACCGCTGATGGGAAGATATTCCTTCGTCTTTTCCCGCTCGAGGATCCGCTCTTCCGCCTGGCGGACCGAATCGAACTTGGGCGTGGTGCCCCGGGCGTCCTTGTACACGCCCACGCCCAGATTGATCTTCTGCGGGTTCGAATCTTTCTTAAAGGCTTCCGTCAGGCCCAGGATAGGGTCGGGCGGAGCCATATCGAGTCTGTCAAGCAACATGGCGGTTCTGTTCCCTTCTCCGGTGAACATCGCGCACCCCCAGCGGGTGTGGATGGAGTCGCCGCTATGATAACGCAAATCCGGTCCGCGGGAGAAACGCGGGCCGGACTCCGGTTTGACTGGACGTTGTGCTTGGCCTATGCTGAGGGGACGTTCGGTTTGGCCGGGTGGGCATGCGTTTCCGCATCCGGGTTCATCTGTGGGAATACCGCGGCGCAGACAGCGGTTTGCGCCTATGTCGGTTTCTACTACTGCGTTCCATTCCCGTTGGTTCGGGATCAGTCCCCATTTCCAGTAAGGAGCACGACAATGGCTTTTGAACTGCCTCCCCTTCCTTATCCCGTCGACGCGCTCGAGCCGTACATCGATGCCCGCACGATGGAGATCCACCACGACAAGCATCATGCGGCGTACGTCAACAACGCCAATGACGCACTCAAGGGCACGGACTGGCTCAACAAGAGCGTCGAAGACGTCCTGCGCAACATCAAGAACGTGCCGGAAGAAGTGCGCCAGAAGGTCATCAACAACGCCGGCGGCCACGCGAACCACACCTTCTTCTGGCAGAT
>CAYVOE010000032.1:1496-19848 GCA_964452795.1 uncultured Nitrospiraceae bacterium | reverse complement strand
CGTGTGGATCCGCCCCTGGCTCTCCGTCTCGGGCACGCGCTGCACCCGGTGCACCCCCGCCTCGTACTTGAGCTGGCTGTAGACGTTCTCCCCGGTTACCCGGAAGGAGATTTCCTTGTACCCGCCGATGCCCGTGGCGTTCGAGCTGAGGACTTCCACGCGCCACCCTTTCAACTCGGCGTAACGCGAATACATGCGGAACAGGTCGGCCGCGAACAGCGCCGCCTCATCCCCGCCGGTCCCCGCCCGGATCTCCATGATGGTGTTCCGGGCGTCGTTGGGGTCCTTCGGCAGCAACAGGAACTGGATTTCCTCCTCAAGATGCAGGAGGGCTTCCTGGAGCTCCCGTCGCTCCTCCTCGGCCATCTGGCGCAGCTCCGGATCGTTCTCCTCGTGGAGGATTTCCTCGGCGCCGCGCAGCCGGCTCTCGCTGTCCTCGTACCGCCGAAAGGCCCGCACCAGGTCCTCGAGCTCGGCCTGGGCCTGGGCGCAGCGCCGATACTCCTGGGGATCGCACGCCACCTCCTGGGTCGCCATACGCTGGCCCAGGCGGTCGTACTCCTCCTGAATGGCGCGCAGCTTTTCGCGGACGGAGGGTTCCATCGAAACTTAGTTCTTCTTGCCGTACTTCTTGTTAAACCGGTCGACGCGCCCTTCGCTGTCCACGAACTTCTGCTTGCCCGTGAAGAACGGGTGGCACGCCGAGCAGATCTCCACGCGGATGGCCGGCTTGGTGCTGCGCGTCTCGAACGAGTTGCCGCAGGCGCACGTCACCTTCGCTTCCACATATTCGGGATGAATGCCCTTTTTCACTGGAACGGACCTCCTGAATGGGTTCTCAAGTCGAATTCCCGCAAGTCTATTGTAAACAAGGCTCTAACGATCGCCATTCCCCGGCCGGACGGACGAAAAAACCCCCGGACCCCGCCCTTGGGGAAAATCAACGGGGGAGGGGCGATCCGGCGGAATATAGCACACAACCGACAAATGAGGCAAACCCTGCCCAAGCGCGACTTGCGCGTCATCGCCCACGATAAGGAAAACGGAACCAGCCTCATCCCGCCTGTTCGCGGGCCCGGGCCACGATCTCCCGGGTGACCCGGCACCGGTCGCGAATCTCGTCCCAGCGTCCTTCCGCCAGGTCGTCCTTTTTGGCGATCCAGGTGCCGCCCACCGCCGCCACGCCGTCGGTTCCCAGATATGCGGCCAGGTTGTCCCCGGTGACGCCTCCCGTGGGAATGAACCGCACGCCCGTATGCTTATAGGGCGCGATGAGGGCCTTGATCATGGCGATCCCACCCAAGGCTTCCGCGGGAAAGAATTTCAACACGCGGCACCCGAGGTCCAGGGCGGCCTCGATATCCGTGGGCGTCGCCACGCCCGGCACGAAGGGCACGTCGAGTTCCCGGGCGCGCCGGACCACGGTCGGGTTGAGTCCCGGCGCCACGGCGAAGCGCGCCCCGCAGGCCTTGGCCGCCTCGAGGTTCTCAATGGTCAGCACGGTCCCCGCGCCCAGGATGAGGTCCGGCCGGTCCGCCGCGAGGGTGCGGATGACGTCCGCCGCGGCCGCCGTTCGAAAGGTGATCTCCGCCACGGGCAGCCCGCCGTCGATGAGCGCATCCGCCAGGGGCCGGGCCGCGTCGACCGACTCGATGGCTATCACCGGCACCACTCCGTAGCCTCCCAGGGTATCCAGCACGGATGTGCCCGCGGCGTCGGAGCGGGCCGAAGCGCTGTGCGTCATGGTGTCGTTTCCCCTTTCTGGACCCGGTCGCGAAGGACCGTCCGTATGGCCGTTATTCTATTGCGGTGCGGGCGGACCTGTCAGGCCTCGCGTTGCCAGGGTACGGTGCCGGTCTGGTTGATGTGTTGCTGCAGCGCCCGGAACAGCTCCTGGAATGCCGGGTGATCGTCCGGCAGCGGTTTCGTCTCGCCGGGGTCCGCCGCCAGGTCGTAGAGCTTCATCGGTTCGAAGGGGCTGTTCTGCAAGAGCTTCATGTCGCCGCGCCGGGCCGCGTAGTAGTCGCGTCCGCCGTAGTGCGGTCCCCCTTCCCGCCGCACCCAGAACAAGGTCCGGTCTTCTTCGGGCTGTTCCCGACCCCGCAGCGCCGGCCAGAAGCTGCGCCCGTCGAGGCCGGAGACCTCTCCCACGCCGCAGGCCTCGCAGACGGTGGGGAAGAGGTCCATGGTCAGGCCCACCCGGTCCGATTCGAGCCCCGCGGGGATCCGCCCGGGCGCCCAGGCGCAGAAGGGCACCCGGATGCCGCCCTCGTACATGGCCTGCTTGCCGTCGCGCAGGGGACCGTTGTTGGCGCCGAGATCGATCTGCCCGCCGTTGTCGGAGACGAATATGACCACCGTGTTGTCCGCGATTCCGGCGGACTCGACGGCCGCCAGCACCTGCCCGATGCCGTCGTCCATGTGCTCGATGAGGGCCGCCAGCTTCGCCCGCTCCGGATCGAGGTCCGGCGAGCGTTCCTGGATGCGGGTCAGCCAGGCCTCGGGCGGCTGGATGGGCGCGTGGGGCGCGTTGTAGGCGAGGTACAGGAAGAACGGATCGGAAGAGCCGGCCTGTTGTTCAATGAACTCGACCGCCCATTGGGTGAACAGGTCCGTGGCATGTCCTTCCGGATCGATCTCCTCCGTGCCCCGGCGCATGTAGTTGATGTCGTGGCGGCGATGGTTGTGGTAGTCGTCCATCATGTCGCCCAGGAACCCCTGGAAATGGGCGAAGCCTCGTTCCGTGGGTGTGTCGGGGGCCTCGAGGCCAAGATGCCATTTCCCCACCAGGGCCGTCCGGTAGCCCGCCGCGGCCAGCACCTGGGGGAGCAGCACCGCGTTCGGATGCAGCCGCCCCCAGTTTTGCTCGCGGTGGGTCCGGATCACCCCGGGCACGCCCACCCGGTCGGGATACTGCCCCGTGAGCAGCGCCGCCCGGGTCGGCGAGCACACCGGACTGTTGGCGTAGAACCGGGTGAACCGGGCGCCCTCCGCCGCGAGGCGGTCGATGTGGGGCGTCTGCAGATCCGGCGCGCCGAAGCACGACAGGTCGCCGTAGCCCAGGTCGTCGGCCAGTATCAGGATCACGTGGGGTCGCGTGCCGTTCGTGTCGTCGTTCACGTCCGCCTCCGCCCGGCCCAGGGCGGCCAGGGCCGCGCTCGCCCCGACCGTCGCCAGAAACTCGCGCCGCGTTGCCATGGTTCTATCCGTACCTCGCTTGGTCTTTGCCCGATGATGCCGCCGCGGGAGCCGTATGTCGTTCCGAAAGCGCGGCCCCTTTCTTCTACCCTATGCCCGGGTCCTTTGTCATTTCCGGGGCGGACCCCGGACGCGGTAGACTGAAGCGCCCGCCGTTGGGGGCGGAGGGAAAGGAGTTCCGGGGCATGAAATCGCTGGTTCTCGAGGAGTACGGCCGTTTCGCGTTGCGCGACGAACCCGTGCCCGAAATCGCTCCCGACGAGGTGCTCATCCGTGTTCACGCGTGCGGCATCTGCGGCAGCGACGTCCACGGCATGGACGGGTCCACCGGCCGGCGAATCCCACCCATCGTCATGGGCCACGAAGCCGCGGGCGTCATCGCCGAGGCGGGCGCCGACGTCGAAGGCTGGACCTTCGGCGACCGCGTCACCTTCGACTCGACCCTGTACTGCGGCCGCTGCGACTACTGCCGCGAAGGGCGCGTCAACCTCTGCGAAGACCGGCGCGTCCTGGGCGTGTCGTGCGCTGAATACCGTCGGCACGGGGCCTTCGCCGAGTACGTCGCCGTTCCCGCCCGCGTCTTGTACCGAATTCCCGACGGCGTACCCTTCGCCTCGGCCGCCATGGTCGAGCCCTTGTCTGTGGCGGTACACGCCGTGAACCGGGCCGGAGTTCGCCTCAACGAAACCGCGGCGGTCGTGGGCGCCGGCATGATCGGGCTCCTCATCGTCCAGGTTCTGCGCCGGGTCGGGTGCGGCCGCATAGTGGCGGTGGACGTGGACCCCCGGCGACTCGCCCTCGCCCGCGAGTTGGGCGCCGACGTCGCGCTGCGCATCGGCGCGGACGACGGCGTCGAGGCGGTAAGATCTGAGACCGGGCCGCGAGGCGCCCACCATGCCTTCGAAGCCGTGGGCCTGGCGTCCACCGTGGCTCAGGCCCTGCGGAGCGTGCGCAAAGGCGGGACGGTGACCCTGGTGGGCAACGTGTCGCCGGTCGTGGACCTGCCGCTTCAGGAGGTCGTCACCCGCGAGCTCCGGTTGCTCGGCTCCTGCGCGTCGGCGGGGGAGTATCCGACCTGTCTCGATCTCATCGCCCGGGGCCACGTGCGCGTGGAGCCGCTTGTCAGCGCCGTGGCGCCCCTCGAGGAAGGGCCGGAATGGTTCCGGCGCCTCCGCGAGCCGGAGAACGGCCTGATGAAAGTGATTCTGTGTCCCTCGGAGGAGCCATGAACGAAAACCTTTTCGATCTCAGCGGGAAGGTCGCCTTGGTCACCGGGGCCAGTCGGGGTCTGGGTCAATATTTTGGCCGAGCCCTGGCCCGGGCCGGCGCCGACCTCATCATCACCAGCCGGCGCCCCGAGGCCCTCAAGGACTTCCAGTCCGAGATCGAGGCCCTGGGTCGAAAAGCCGTGCCCCTCGAGCTCGACGTGCGCGACTACGACAGCATCCGGCGCATGGCCGACGCCGCCGTCGAGGCCTGCGGCCGCATCGACATCCTCGTCAACAACGCCGGTTGCAACGTGCGCAAGCCTGCCGTCGACGTCACGTGGGACGACTGGAACCTCGTCCTCGACACCAACCTGCGGGGCACCTTCTTCGTGTCCCAGGCCATTGTCCGGCGAGCCATGATCCCGCAGCGAAAGGGCCGCATCATCAACATCGGGTCCGTGACCTGCGTGGCGGGCTACGCGGGACTGGGCCCCTACGGCGCCAGCCGCGGCGGCGTCAAGCAGCTCACCATGAGCCTCGCCGACGACTGGGGCGTCCACGGCATCACGGTGAATTGCCTGGCGCCGGGCTGGTTCAAGACGGCCCAGACCGCCGTGCTCTACGAAGATCCCGAATGGGTCGCCTACCTCTGCGACCGCATCCCCCTCAAACGCCCGGGACAGCCCCACGACCTCGACGGCGCCGTGGTCTTCCTCGCCTCCGACGCCGGCGCCTACATCACCGGCCAGACCCTCCTCGTCGACGGCGGCATCTCCGTCGGCGCCACCCGCGCCACCCCCCAGCGCCGAGAGTAACCCCGGTCGGTCGCACGACTACGAGGACTGCGCTCAACGGGTGCCTGACCGTGCCCCTCCCGTCATTGCGAGGAGCGGGCAATTGTGTGAGTGTAGACGTACGGAGGCACAGCTTTCGGTTGCACGCATGCCTTCGATGTGTACCCAGACAGAAGCGACGCGGCAATCTCACATGAGCCGGTGACTACGAGTCCTCGTGGTCCTTGGCTCATGTGAGATTGCCGCGTCGCTCCTTCATAGGCGCCTGCGGAAGGCAATGGGTAGGGCCCGTGTGTGTTCCTCCGTACGTCTGCTCTACAACACAAGCCCGCTCCTCGCAATGACGGGTCTTTTCATTGCGAGGACCTCGTTGAGCGCAGTCCTCGTAGTCCTACGACGGCTACGGCAGGCCGACCTGCAGGGCTTCGCCGCCTTCGGCGATGCCGAGGCAGAAACGCCAGTCTTCCGTCTGGTTGCCGAGGGTTACGACGATGCTGTTATCGCCGGCCTTCAAGTGCGCGCGGAACCGGTCCTGGTCGGGGAAGGCGGACCGGCCCTGCATGTGGCGGTGTACCTCATGGCCATTGACCCAGACTCGGACCCAGTCGTCGGAGCCGAGCGAGAAGACCACCTCCCGGTCGTCGGGGCTCACGATACGCGTCAGGGCGCAGGCCGCCTTGCCGTTTGCCGCGTCGCCCTCGAGGTCGAGGACCTCCGAGAAGTCGACGAAGCCCGCGGCCGAAGCCGGGTCCACACGCGTCCACGACTCCGATCCGTCGTCCAGCGCCGCCAGGCCCTTCTCAACCCATTCGGCCTCGAACGGGAGCGGATTCTCTTTCGCTTCCGCCGGCCGCGCCCCGGACACCGCCCAGTCTTCGATCAGGGTGTCCCACACCTGCGCCGTTTCGAGGTCGTGTCCCGTCGCGCCGAGGGATGCCGCCAGCTCGCCGGCGGAGGCTGCCTGCCCATGCCGTTCCGCCGCTTCGGCGTACAGAGCCGCGTGACCCGCCACCGGTCCGGCGCCCGCACGGGCCGCCTCGGTCACCGCAGTCCGCAGCGCCTCCAGTTGGTCGGCCGATGTGGCGTCCAGCACGTGCACCGCGGCCCGGCTAGCCGACGCCCCATGGATCGGCGTCAGCCGACCGAAACAGGCGAGAGCCCGGGGAAGGTCGCCCTGCCGCATCGCGACCTCCACGGCCCGGCTCCATACCTTTTCGCAGGCCGGGCCTCCAAACCCGCCTGCGCCGATGCGTTCCAGCACGGCGAGGGCCGTTTCGTATCGTCCTTCGCGATCGAGGATATCGGCCGCGTCTTCGAGGTGCGCGAGCATCAGCCCCGGCGCACCCGCAGCAGACTCGAGAGCCGCCACCGCCTCTTCCGTGTTCCCGCCGTAGTATTCACCTACGGCCGCACATACGGATATTTGCGCGTCGTCGCTCCCTTCCTCGAGCTTCTTCGCCCAGGCCTCCAGCCCTTCGAACTCCAGGTACCCGGCATAGACCTTCTCGAAGGCCTGCTCCTGGAACGGATTCCGTTTGAGGGCCTGCTCGTACCGATCCCGCATCTGAACTTCGCGGACGTCGGGCCCCGGTGCCTCCTGGGCGAACGACCCCAACGCAAGAAAGAACGCGACTGCACAGATCCGCATTACCCCGCGATGCATGGCCATGGGCCACCTCCGTTCGACGCGGCCGTCACTCCGCACGCGCGTGTACTCGTAGTGACTATAGAAAGTCCCGGAAGACCTTCACCCGTCTTCCGGGAATTGTTCGCGTGTCACCCGTAGCGGCGCGGGGCGCCCAGGAGCCTCCAGCCGGCGAGGTCCATCCGGCGCAGGGCCACGTCCACCACGAAGAGCAGGAGCGCCGCCGTCAGGAACCACGGCCAGAGCCGGTGGCGGACCGGAACCGCTTCATCCGGATCCACGGCGTACAGCTCCTCCAGGCCCGGGTTCAGCTTCCCGCCGCCGGCCTCGGCCAGTTCTTCGAGGAATTCGCGATTGATCGACAGGTGGCGGTACTCCGGCTTGTACGAGACGGTGACGCCCCGGGTGTAATCGGATACCACTTCCGCGTCGTCGCCCGGGCCCGTCGTCTGGCGTACCCGGAGCAGGTAGCTCCCGACCGTTTCCATGGGGAAGGTGGCCTCGTAGCGACCCGGCGCCGACTGGGCAAGGACCACGTCGGTGGTCTGCCGGGTCGGGTCGATGATCTGCGCCACCGTGTGCAGCCCGTTGACGAAGTTGCCGTTCTCGTCCACGTTGTCCACCGCGATGCGGCCCTCGCGGCCGCGCCACGTGATCCGCGTCTCGCTGCCGCGGCTCTGGCTGGTGCGCAGGGCGTCCCGCACCACCTGGGCCCAGAACTTGCCGTAGCCCGGCCACGACAGCCAGTCCGCCGCCCACCGGCTCTTGGCGTCCGACGTGAAGGCCGCCGTCTTGCCCAGGCCGAACTGCCACGACGCCAGCAGGGGATCGCCTCGTTCGGTCACCAGCGCCACCTGGGCCGTCGACTTGGGCGTCGTCACCACATACCCGAAGAGGAAGGGCGCCGCGTCCCAGTCGATCCCCTGCACGACCGCGTTCGGCCGGAACAACTGCGGAAGGAAAGGCTCCTCGATGAGCGACGATTTCGACGCCGCCATGGTCTCTTTCGTAAATATCTGGGGGATGTCGTAGGGGTCCGCGGTGAAGTAGTAGCGGCCCCGGCCCCACCGGGCGATGTCCTGGAGCAGCACCGTGTCGGCTCCTTCGCCCACCGCCACGGTCGATACCGTGATGAGGTCGCCCGTCATGCGGTCCACGATGCCCGGGAAGTCGCCCGGCTGGGACTGGCCGTCCGTCAGCAGCACCGTGTGCTTGAACGTGGCCGACACCGTGCGCAGCGCTTCGTGGGCCTGCTCCAGTCCGGGGTAGATGCTGGTGCCGCCGCCCGACGTGATGCTCTCGATGGACTGGATGATCCCGGTCTTGTTTCCCGCGCTCTGCAGGTCCACGATCCAGTAGGCCTCCGAATCGAAGGCCACCACGCCCACGTAGTCCCGGTCGTTGAGCAGTTCCACCGCCGCGAGGGCCGCCTCCTTGGCCAGCTCGATCTTCACCCCGTCCATGCTGCCCGACCGGTCCACCACCAGCATCAGGGCCAGGCTCGGCGTGTCCTTCTTCTTCTCCGAGCGCATCCGCACGGGCAGGGCCTCTTCGATGCTCGTCCGGTGGTACCCGCCCAGACCGAAGGACTCTTCGCCGCCGATCATGATGAACCCGCCGCCGAGATCCTCGATGTACGACCGAAGGATTTCCATCTGGCGCACCGTCACTTCCGTGGCCGGTACGTCGGAGTACACCACGGCGTCAAAGGCGACCAGCTCGTCCAGCGACCCCGGCATGCCCCGCGCCTCCCGCGTCTCGACGCGGATGTTCTCCGCTTCCAGGGCCCGGGCCAGGTGCCGCGCTTCCCGTTCCTCCCGTTCCAGCAGCAGTATCCGCGGCTCGCCCGCCACGTACACCACGCCCGACGACACGTTGTTGTCGGCGTAGAAATCCTTGTCCGCCTTCACCCGCAGCTCGTACTTGGTGAGGCCGTCGGCGGGGTTGCTCTCCTCGAAGGTCAGCCGGTTCGGTCCGCGCTTGAGCTCCAGGGTCCGTTCCTGCACCTTGAACCCGTCGCGGTACAGCGTGAACGCCGCGGGACCGTCCGCGCTCGCGTGGGCCACGGCTTCGATGGAGAAAGACTGTCCCTTCTTCACTTCCGCCGGCACCGAAAGGTCTTCGAGCAGGACCTCGTCTTTCTCATCCGCCTCGTAGGGGATGGGGAAGATGCGGATTCCCCGGGCGGCGCAGCGCTGAGCCGCGGCCCGGGCGTCGCCCTCGGTCTCGTTGCCGTCGGTGAACAGAACGATCCGGCCCACCCGGTCCGCGGGCAGGGCCTCTCGCGCCAGGAGCAGGGCCTTCTCGATGGACGTGTCGCCGCCGTCTTCCAACCGCGGCAATTCGTCCGGAAAGTCGGGATGATTCATAACGGGATGGTAGACCTGCGCGGCCGCCGCGAAGAGGACCAGCCCCGCCATGGACGGGTTCGACGACTTTTCCTCGAGCTTCTCCAGAAACGCGCCCACCTGCTCGCGCGCGGTCTGGGGCGTGCTGTCCGACAGGTCCGCCAGCACCAGCACCGCCACATCCCGGCTGCGCGACACCCAGAGCGCGCTCGCCAGCGCCAGCACCAGCAGCGCGATGACCGTCGCCCGCGTCGCCGCCGACAGCAGGAGTTGCGCCCGCGCGCTGTCCACCAGCGTGTAGCGCAGCGCGACGAACACGGCGGGCACCAGCACCAGGAGAAGCAGCAGAAGCGGCGATTCGAGTTCCATGCCCATGGCCCGCTACTCCACCCGCCGGCGATGGAAGAGCACCCACTCCACCGACAACAGCGCCAGCGCCAGCAGCGCCAGCACGAACCACGGTTCGGCGCCTACGCGGAACCCGTCGTCCACCTCCATCAAAGGGCGGCTCGACGTGACCGGAAGCTTTTCCGACGGCGCGATCCACGATTCCCGGCGATTGTCCAGGTTGGCCGCAAACAGCGGGACCCGGTCTCCGTCGGCAAGCACCGCCGTATACACCCCCGCCCGGTCCGCCGTCACCGCGGCCGGCGGTTCGGCAGCCTCCTCGACGGGCCCCTCGGGCAGGTCCTCGCCCGGGCGCAGCACCCGCGCTACGGACCCGTGGGCCTCGCCGTCGGCGTGTCGGGGCAGGTAGCGGTCCCACGCCTCGGCGGTAAGGACCTCGCCCAGGGCCGGTCCCTGCCATACGTCGCCCGTTTCCACCGCCGCCATGTGCCGGATCGCGTTGGCCACCAGGATCGGAAAGGCCACGCGCAGGGGCAGATCCGAATCGGTGGTGTCGAAGGCGATGGCCAGGCGTTTTCCGTCCTCGCCCTCGTGCAACAGCACCAGGGGATCGACGAAAGACCGAATCAGCGTCTGGTACTCGGGGGCTTCTTTGATCCGGACGGCCTTGCGGATGGCGATGTTGGTCAGGTGCAGGTGCCGGTTCACCGGATGGTCCCGCTCCCAATCGGTGATCAACGGTTCCGCCAGATCTCCCTCCGTCGCCAGGCCCAGGTCGGCCGGCCACGCTCCGATGAAGATGACGTTGCCCGGCGGCGTCGTCTCCGGCGCCCACCGGTCGAACACGGTCACGGCCGGGGCGCCTTCCGTCGCGGCATAGTCCACCGGCGCCACCGTTTCCAGCGCGATCTCGTCGTCCGTCAGCAGCGCGCTCTCCAGGAAGAGGTTCCCTTCCGTCACCAGCCGCACGGGGAGGGCCTCCGGATCCGGCAGGACCCCGTAGGCCCGGTCGTCCAGGGGAAAGGCATCCTCCGACGCCAGCGCCACCTCGACCGCCCCGCCTTCCCGGCTGAACTGGCGGACCGTCCGGACTTCCGACGCCCCCGGCCCCAGGGTCAGTTCACCCGCGTCGATGAGGCGGCCCCCCACCTGCACGTCGAAGGTCACCGTCTTCTCCGTCTTCGACGCGTTCGTCGCCTCGAACATGATCTCGAAGTCCCGGGGCGACGCCGGCAACGGCCGAAGCCGGAAGCTCGTGATGCCCACGTTGTCCGTCGCCGCGCCCACGGGCACATACGCGAAGCGGAGCTCCTCCGGAAAGTCCTTCTCCACGGGGTCGAAGGCGCCGTCGGTGACGATGTACACCGAGGTCTTTCGCTTGTCCGGCGGGAGATGGTCGAGCAGTTGGAAGGCGGCGGCGAAATCGGTGCCGCCGTGCGACGGTTCCAGGGCCTCGAGGGCCTCGAGCAGGTCCCGCCGGCTGTCGGTAAAGGGCAACACGATGTCGGGCATTTCCGCCACCGACACCAGCATCAGGGAATCGCCCTGCGCCATGCCCCGGATGATCTCCTCGGCCCGTTTCTTCGCCAGCTCGAACCGGGTGCCGCCGTCTTCTATGACGTTCATGCTGCCCGACGTGTCCAGCAAGACCACCATGCGCCGCGCCCCCAGCATGTCCCGGGAGAACACCGGCCGCGCCAGGGCCAGCGTCAGCAACGCGACGAACAGCAGTTGCAACAGCAGCGACAACAGCTTGCGCAACCGGGTCAACGACGTGACGCTGTGCTCGTCCTTCAGAATCTGGTCCCAGAACAGCAGCGTGGACACCTGCACCCGCCGTCGCCGCTGCTTCAGCAAGTACAGCAGCACGATGGGGATGAAGAGCAGAAACGCCAGCAGCGCCATCGGTTGCGCAAAGGCCATCTACATGTCCCTCAAACCACGAACCGCGGGCGCGGCCGCCTGCCGGGCCGGCCTTCCCACTCGGCGCTCCTGTCCGAAATCGTCCTGTCCATCGCTACTGAAGCAGCTTTCCGCGCCGCAGCATGTGCACCACCGTGTCCTGGAACGGCAGGTCCGTCCGGCACCGCACGTATCCGATTTCCCGGGACCGGCAGAAGCGTTCCAACGACTCGCAGTACCCGTCGAAGGCCTCCTTGTACCGCCGCAGCAGGGATTCCGTCAGGGTGACGTCGCGGAAACGGTCCGACTCGGAATCGAGGAGGCGCAGGTCGCCCAGCAGCGACGGCTCCGCCTCCTGGGGCGACACGATATGCACCACGTAGGGCTCGAACTTCTGGAACCGCAGCGCGTTCAGCGCCCCCACCACGCCGTTCGGGTCAAAGAGGTCGCTGAACACGATGGCGAGCCCCCGCTTGTACGGTCCGGCCGCGAAGGCGCGGAGCGCCCCGTTCACGTCCGTGGGGCCCTCCGCCTTCCGCGCCCGCAGGAAGTCGAGGAGCCGGAAGACCTTGCCCTTGCCCCGCAGCCGCAGGGTCTCGGCCGCCGACCGCGCAAGCGACCCCGAGAAAGGGACCACGTTCAGCCGATCCAGCCGCGCCAGGCCCAGGTAGCCGATAGCCGCCGCCAGCCGTCGCGCGTAGTGGAACTTGTAGGGCATCCCGAAGTCCATCGACCCCGAACAGTCCAGCAACAGGTAGATTTGAAGGTCTTCCTCCTCTTCAAAGAGCTTGAGGAAGAGCTGTTCCGTCCGGAAGAACACGCACCAGTCGATGAACCGGAAGTCGTCGCCCGCCGAGTAGGGCCGGTGGTCCATGAACTCGACGCTCACGCCCTTCTGTCGGCTCCGGCGTTCCGCCTTCATCTGACCCGACAACACCTTGCGCGCGATGATGTGCAGGTACTCGAGCGTCTCGATGAAGTCGTCGCCGAACAGTTCTTCATCGCGGTCGTCGACGAGCGTCGTCGGGGCGGGCACAGCGCACATGGCTACGCCACCGCCACGGTCAGCGACTCGAGGATCTCGCGCACGATGGCGTCCGTGCTCACCTCTTCCGCCTCGCCCTCGAAATTCAGCATGACCCGGTGTCGCAGCGACGGGAGCGCCACGTCGCGGATGTCCTCCTCGGCTACGTTGAACCGCCCGTCCAGCAAGGCCCGCACCTTGCCGCCGAGGATCATGGCCTGCAGACCCCGCGGACTCGCCCCGTATTTCACGTAGCGTTTCACCGACTCCGGGGCCGACTCCGAGTCGGGATGGGTCGACATCAGGACCGTGGCGGCATACCGCTCCACGTGTTCGGCCACCGGCACGTCCCGCACGATGCCCAGAAGCTGCACCACCTGCTTGTCCGTCACTACCACGCTCGCCTTGGGCATGTGGCGCGTCGTGGTGCGCCGCGACACCTCGACCAGTTCGTCCAGGCTGGGGTATCCCACGTTGAGTTTGAACAGGAACCGGTCGAGCTGCGCCTCCGGAAGGGGATAGGTCCCCTCCATTTCGAGGGGGTTCTGCGTGGCGATCACGAAGAACGGCGCCTCGAGCGGAATGGTCTCGCCCGCCACCGTCACCGATTTCTCCTGCATCGCCTCCAGCAGGGCGGACTGGGTCTTCGGCGTGGCCCGGTTGATCTCGTCGGCGAGCAATACCTGCGTGAACACGGGACCCCGCTGAAAGGAGAAGCTCTTGTGGCCCCGCTCGTCTTCCACCACGATGCGCGTGCCGATGATGTCGGAAGGCATGAGGTCCGGCGTGAACTGGATCCGCGAGAACACGCAATCCACCGCGTTGGCCAGGGTGTGGACGAGGAGGGTCTTGCCGATGCCCGGCACCCCCTCCAGCAGCACGTGGCCCCCCGCCGCGAACCCCGTCAGCACGTCCTCAATGAGGCGCTGCTGACCCACGATGACCTTGGAAATCTCTTCCTGAATCCGCCGGAAATCCTTTACAAACTTCTCGGCGTCCTTCTCGAAGCGGTTGACGCTCGTCCTCGCCATGCATCCATCCCTTCCGGCCCGTCTTCTTGCGATTTCGGATTTTCGATCTCTCGACGAGACGCCCCGACCGCCGTCGCTCGCGCCGCCAGCCGCTCCCGCCTTGCACCTTCACCCGCCTCGGTAGACCTGCCGCGCAGTCCGCGGACCGGCTTATCTTCGTCCCATCACTCGCTCGGGCGGATGGCCTGGAAGTACCGCTTCACGTGGAACCGGTGGCTCAACGGGATCTCCTCCCGTTCAATCGCCTCTTCCGCCACGGCCGCATACTCTTCGTACAGGTCTTTGGCCTCGATTTGGCTGGGCGTCAACTGGCCGTCCGTCTCCTCGACCTGCGATTCCACGGGACCTTCGCCCGCCATGCCCGCCACCTGCAGCATCTCGCGGTAGCTGTCGGCCAGCCGGTTTCGTTCTCCCAGCGGATCGCCGGCGGTCTGGGTGCCCGCCTTGAGGCCGCCCTTCTTGCCGCCTTCGTTGCCTTCCCCGCCGCGGTTGCCCTGACAGGCCGCGCAGCCTGCGCCGTCGCAGGCCGCACACTCTTTCTGGCCCAGCTCCGACTTGCACAGGCTCATGCGCTGGCGCATCTTCTGCATCTGCCGGAACTTGCCCAGGCTCGAGAACTTGCCCGCCATCTTCCGGGCCGCCTCGTCAAAAGACTTGTCGTCGCCCGATTTCAACGACTCCGACGCCTTCGCCAGATCGCCGCTCAACGAAGTCCCGCTCTTGGATCCCATCTTCGCCGCCGCCGCGCCCAGGTTCCGGCTCAGCTCTTCCCGTTCCTTCTCCGAAAGCTCGCCCTTCCCGGCCTTCTCGCCCAGCTTCTCCATCTCGGCGGCGGCCTTCTCCATCTGTTCCGCCTTTAGCGCCATCCCCGCGGCGCGCGACGCCGTGGCCGCCATCATGTGGGGCGTCAGCTCCTCGACTTCGCCCTCGAGGTTCTCCACGCCCAGTTGCGCCATCTTCTGGCGCAGATCCTCGTCGAGGCGCGCCAACTGGATCAGGAGGTCCCGCTCCTGAAGCTCGCCCTCGTTAAATCGCTTCTCCACCTCCTCGAGTTTCTCGAGGACCTCCTTAAGCTCCTCATGCTGCGCCACGTCCCGGTCCAGGTCTTCCCGCAACGCCCGCAACTCCTCGGCCTGGCGCAGCCGGTGCGCGTCCACCGCCGCTTCCGCCTCGCCGGCGTCGTGCCGCGGCGGAACGTAGAAGCTCAGGACCAGCAGCACCGCGAACACGGGCAGGAGGGAGGCGTACCGGGGCCAGCGGGCGGGCAGGAGCGTTCCCAGGTCGAGGCGGGACCCGTGCTGGACCGCATCGCGGATCTGGGCCATGCGGGGCGCGTCGAGCCGCCGTTCTTTCAGGAACTCCCAGGCGCTCGAGATGCGGCCCTTCAGGTCCGCCCGCTCGTCCACCTCCACCGCCACGTGGAGCAGGGTGTAGCGCCGGCGCAGCGCCACCGCAAGGGGGATTACCACGGTGAGCGCCAGGGAGGCGCCGGCGATGTAGTATCCCGCCCATCCCAGGCCCCCGTACCGGGCCGCGGCCACCAGGAGCCCCGACAGCGGAAGCAGGATGAGGGCGACGTGCACAAAGGTGGAAATCAGGGTCTGAAAAAACATCCGCCGTCGGGCGGCGGCCAGGGTGGTCTCAAGGCGTTGGCGGGCCGACTCTTGCGTCATGGATCACCTCCTTGAAGGGATGGCGTCAACCGCACACCCACTCTAGCACCCTATATAGACGCAGTCAACGCGCCCGAGGGTGACATCCGCGCGTGAAAAGTCACAGGGAATCGCGGAAAAAATGCGCGATCGCCTCGGCCACCGCCGGGCGGCTCCGGCGCTGCAACCGCGCGAATCCGTGTCCGGCTCCCTCGACCCGCAGCAGCGTGGCGGGCACCCCGACGTCGGTCAGCGCGTCCACCAGCCGTTCCGCCTGCGCGAAAGGCACCAGGCGGTCCCGATCGCCGTGCATCACGGCCGTGGACGGCTCCGAACCGTCTATATAACTCAGCGGCGACCATCGGGCGTAGGGGTCCCGGTCGGATTCGGGGTCCGCGCCTATCATGTCCTCCAGAATGTCCGCCATCGCCGACGAGAGCATGGCGTCGAGGTCGTATACGCCGTAAAGCAGGAAACAGGCCTGGACCCGGCTGTCCATGCCGGGCGGGTCGTCGCCGAGGCCCTCTCCGGGCCCCGCAAACGCCACCAGCCCCGCCAAATGGGCGCCCGAACTCGATCCAAACAGGCCGATCCGGTCTCCGTCGAAATTCCATTCGCCCGCGTTCCTCCGGATCCAGCGGACGGCGTCTCGGACGTCTTCCACCGCCTCCGGGAACCCCTGACCCGCGCTCCCGCGGTATTCAATAACGACCGCAGCGATGCCGTCTTCCGCCAGCCGCGCCGCGAAATCGATGTTGTCCGTCATCCCGCCCCAGTTCCACAGGCCGCCGTGAACGAACACCACCGCCGGAACGGGCTCCGAACGGTCCCGAGGCAGGTACAGATGGGCCGTCAGAGGTTCGCCCGCCGCCTCCTTGTACGGCACATGGGGGACCGCCCGATATTCCACCGGCAGGCAGGGCGCCAACACCGGCCACAAGGCCAGCCAGGCCAGCAACCATTCCATTCGGAACTCCTGTGCGGGCGTTCGGCGATTCGATTCCCGATCCTCACGCCTCGATTATCCGCCGAAACGCCTCCGGACCGGTAGCATTTCGTTCACTCCAATGCCTTGGCCCGAAGGCGGATTCGTTGCCTCACATAAGAATGTACTCGAAAGGAATTAAGGTTTCTTGACACCGGCCGTCCGCCGGTGCAAAGCTCTTGACACTGTTGCGTATTCCTCTAATGACCCGGGCGCTCCCGGTGGGGACGTTGCGCCCGTTGAGGAGCCTTCATGGATACTCTCGCCCGTCGCATCGCGCGCTGGACCGCACAACTCTCTTTCGACCGCCTGCCCGCCGAAGCCGTGCACGAGGCCAAGCGGCGCGTGCTCGATTCCATCGGCTGCTGCCTGGGCGCCTACGCGAGCGACCCGGCCCGCATCGCCCGCGAAGAGGCCCTGTCCGTCGCAGATCGGCCCGGCGGCACGGTCTGGGGCACGAAACACCGGACCCGCCCCGATTTCGCCGCCTTCGCCAACGGCGCCATGGTCCGTTACCTCGATTACAACGACACCTATCTGAGCCTCGAGCCCGCCCATCCTTCCGACAACATCCCCGCCGCGGCCGCCGTGGCCCAGGCGGCCGGACTGGGCGGACGCGACTTCCTTCTCGCCGTGGTCCTCGCCTACGAGATCCAGTGCCGCCACTGCGACGCCGCCAGCCTCCGCGCCCACGGCTGGGACCACGTCTTCTACGGCGCCCTCAGCTCGGCGGCCCTCGCCGGAAAGCTCTGGGGACTCGACGAAGACGCCCTCGAGCACGCCCTCGGCCTCGCCGGGGTCTGCAACATCGCCACGCGCCAGACCCGCACCGGCCAGATCTCCATGTGGAAGGCCTGCGCCTTCTCCAATGCCTCCCGCAACGGCGTCTTCGCCGCCGCCCTCGCCCGGCGCGGCATGACCGGACCCTACGAGATCTACGAGGGCCCCAAGGGCATCTTCCATCAGCTCACCGGGCCCTTCGATCTCGTCCTCGCCGAAGACGGCGACTTCATGATCAACCGGACCTACATCAAGTACTGGCCCGCCGAGTACCACGCCCAGTCCGCCATCGACGCCATGCTTCAGCTGCGTCCCGACGTGAACGGCCGGCCGGTCCGGCGCATCCACATCGACAGTTTCGAGGCCGCCGTCAGCATCATCGGGTCCGAGCCCGAAAAGTGGCGGCCCACCTCGCGCGAGACGGCCGACCACAGCATGCCCTACTGCGTGGCCGTCGCCCTGCTCGACGGCGACGTCACCTTGGCGTCCTTCGACGAGGCCCGCCTGTCCGACCCCCGTATCATCGGGCTGCTGGACCGCATCGGCATCGCCGAAGACTCCGCGCTCAACCCCGGGTATCCCGAGGGCATCCCGAACCGGATCACCGTGACCCTCGAGGACGGCACCCGGCTCGAGCGGCGCGTCGACTTCCCCCGAGGCCACGCCCGCAACCCCATGACCGACGACGAGGTGGTGGCCAAGTTCAAACGCCTCGCGGACGGCGTGATCTCCGACGCCACGGCCGAAGAGATCGTCGATCGCTGCATGAACCTCGAGCGCCAGGACGATCTCGAACCCCTCTTCGCCTTCGAGGTGCTGTAGTGGAGCGGGTCCCCGATTCGGCCGCGCGGTCGGCCTTGCTGCGCGCCCGCCTCGACGCGGGAGTGGTGGCCCTGCCCGGTGCGTTCAACGCCCTCAGCGCCCGCCTCATCGAACGGGCGGGGTTCGACGCCCTCTACGTCTCCGGGGCCGTCCTGTCGAACAGCGTGGGAGGGGTGCCCGACGTGGGGCTCATGACGCTTACCGAGCTCGAGGACCATTGCGCCCGTATCGCCCGCGTGACGTCCCTGCCCATCGTCGCCGACGCCGACACCGGCTTCGGCGGACCCGACAACGCCGCCCGCACCGTGCGCCTCCTCGAAGCCGCCGGCGTCAGCGGCATCCACATCGAGGATCAGGAGTTTCCGAAGCGTTGCGGCCACCTTGAGGGCAAGCGCCTGGTGCCCGTCGAGGAGTTCTGCGAGAAGCTCGCCGCCGCCGCATCGGCCAGGACGTCCGCCGACTTCCTCCTCATCGCCCGCACGGACGCCCGCGGCGTCACGGGATACGACGACGCCGTCGCCCGGGCCCGCGCCTATCTTGACGCCGGGGCCGACGCCGTGTTTCCCGAGGCCCTCGAAAACGAATGTGGCGTCGGAGAAATCGTATGGAGTACGG
>CAYVOE010000032.1:0-1486 GCA_964452795.1 uncultured Nitrospiraceae bacterium | reverse complement strand
TCGAAAACGAGGACGAGTTTCGCCGTTTCGCCCGCGACGTGGGAGGCCTGTTGCTGGCCAACATGACCGAGTTCGGCAAGACCCCCTACCTGACCGTCGATCAATTCGCGGAGATGGGGTACCGGCTCGTGATCTTTCCCGTGACCCTGCAGCGGGCGGCCATGAAGGCCGTCGAAGAGGTCCTGGACGTGCTGCGGCGCGACGGCACCCAGCGGGACCTCCTCGAGCGCATGCAGACCCGGCAGGAATTGTATGAGATCCTGGGGTACGAAGCGGTCGCCGACAATCGCGACCGCCGGAAGCCGAAGGGAGATTCGCCATGAGCACTACCGAATATCGTCCCGGCTTGGAAGGCGTGGTGGCCGGCGAGACCGGGGTGGCCTGCGTCGACCAGGGGAAGCTCCTCTACCGAGGCTATCCCATCGAAGACCTGGCCGAGAACGCCTCCTTTGAAGAAGTGGCCCACCTCCTCCTTTACGGCGAATTGCCGGACGCCATGCAGCTCCAGGTGATCGAGGCCGCCTTCGAGACCTACCAGCCCCTCCACCGCGCCGTCGTCGAGAGCCTGCGCCTCATCCCCGAGACCACCCCCATGATGGACGTGCTCCGCAGCATGGTCTCCTACGCGGGCCACTTCGACCCCATTCACGGCGACGAGCCCGAACAGCTCCGCCAGCGCGCGGTGTGGCTCACGGCCCAGATCTCGGGCATCATCGCCGCCCGCTACCGCCTGGTCCGCGGCCTCGAGCCCCTCGAGCCGCGCTGCGGCCTCTCCCACGCCGCCCAGCTCCTCTACCTGTGCCACGGCGAAGCGCCCGACGAACTGTCCGCGCGGCTCCTCGACCTCACCCTGGTCCTCTACGCCGAGCACGAGTTCAACGCCAGCACCTTCACCGCCCGCGTCATCGCGTCCACCCTGTCCGACATGACCTCGGCCGTGGTCGGCGCCATCGGCGCCCTCAAAGGACCCCTCCACGGCGGCGCCAACGAGAAGGCCATGGAGATGCTCAAGCGCTTCAACGACGCCGACGAAGCCGCCCAATGGATCCGCCTCGCCCTGAGCCGCAAGGAGAAGGTCATGGGCTTCGGCCACCGCGTCTACAAGCACGGCGACCACCGCGCCCGCATCCTCGAGCGCGAACTGCGCCGCCTCGCCGACGCCAAAGGCGCCCACGACTGGATGGCCATCTACGACGCCATCAAAGAGCCCATGGTCAAGGAAAAGGGCATCCACCCCAACGTGGACTACCCCTGCGGGCTCGTCTATTTCCTCCTCGGCCTGCCCCTCGACCTCTACACGCCCCTTTTCGTCGCGTCCCGCATCACCGGCTGGTGCGCCCACTACATCGAACAGCGCCAGGACAACCGCATCTACCGTCCCCTGAGCCGCTACGTCGGCCCACCCGAGCGCCCCGTACCCCCCCGCGAAGCCCGCGCCTGACATACCCCCGCGCCGCCCGGTCTGCCCCATCGGGTTCGGCAATCT
>CAYVOE010000031.1:18367-19849 GCA_964452795.1 uncultured Nitrospiraceae bacterium | reverse complement strand
CCCTGGGTTAAGGACCGCCACCCACCCCCGTCTTTTCCCCGAAGGGGATGCATACATACACATTCAGGCCAGCCATTGGACGGGATCATCCCGCTACCGACATCCGCCCCACGCGACGCAGGATTACGAGGACTGCGCTGGACGGGGTAATGAGCCTGCCCCACCCCGTCATTGCGAGGAGCGGCTCCCCGGCGTTGGCCCTCGCCTGGGCGCCTTTGAATGCATGCGCACCCTTACCGCCCCCAGGCACCTAAGCAGGAGCGACGCGGCAATCTCACATGAGCCAGCCACCCTTGTCCGCGAAGTCATACCACGGGTAGACACGGCCGCGTCGCTCTGCCCTGGGCGTCCATAGACGGTCAGCGTGTCCAGGGGCCATAGCCCTTCGGCAAGGTCTCGCGTCGAGAATCCGCTCCTCGCAATGACGGTGTCATAGCTATCTATGACTTAGTAGCCTCACAACCGAAGGACACGCGCGGCATCCCTCGTACTCAGACATCGGGCGCCGGTCCCGCTTGGTCGCCCGAGCCCGGCGCTGCACCGCGTGCAAGACATGCCGAACGTCCCGAACGACCTGAGGCCCTTCGGCCCCGGAGAACCGCCGCCCGTGGGATAGTCCGGATGGCATCGCCGACGAGGACGCGGTGCCCCGCCCCCGAACCGTCCGGAGCGGCCCTTGCGGATTGACTGCCGCGGGGGCCGTCCGTATATTCGAGGCCGGGTAAACACCCGCACACGCGAAGCGGAATCCGGACGCGCTTTTCCTCCGCCGCGTCCAAACCGGCGCATGCCCGAGGAAACGAATCCCATCGAAACGCCCGGCGTCCCAGAGACGTTCCGCACCCCCCGCGGGGAAGACCTCGCCTACGTCGCGTGGCGGGGCGGCGCGCCCTCCGGGGGCAACGTCATCGTGTACCTGCACGGCATCGAGAGTCATGCGGCCTGGTTCGCCAAACCCGCCGCCGCCCTCGCCCGGGCCGGGTACGACGTCTATTGCCTGGACCGGCGCGGCAGCGGCTTGAACCGCGAGAACCGCGGCTTCCCCTCGGGCCACGTCGACCGCTACGAAACGCTGCTGGACGATATCGACGCCTTTCTCGAAACGTTGGAGGGACGCTACGGACGGCGCTTCCTCGCGGGCCTGTCCTGGGGCGGAAAGCTCGCCCTCGCCCACGGCCTCCGCCGTCCGCGGTACTGGCATGGGCTGGTGCTGATCACGCCGGGCCTGCGCGCCCGGGTCGACCTGTCCACTCGGTACAAGCTGCAGGTCCTCCTCAACGCCCGGCGCCGGCCCACGACCCCCGTGCCCATCCCCATCGAACCGGAGATGTTCACCCGCATCCCGGAGCATCTGGACTGCATCCGCCGCGACCCGCTGCGCCTGCACCACGCCTCGGCGCGCTTTTTCATCGAGAGCCTGCGGCTCGACCGCCATCTGCGGCGCCAACTGCCCCGAAACGAGTTGCCCATCCTCGTCTTTCT
>CAYVOE010000031.1:0-18357 GCA_964452795.1 uncultured Nitrospiraceae bacterium | reverse complement strand
GACCGCATCATCGACAACCCGGGAGTTATCGAGTTGCTCAAGAAGGGAAAACAACAGGTGCTCGACATACTCGAGTACCACGACCAGACCCATTCCATCCCCCTGGACGCGCCGGACCGGCTGGTGGCCGATCTGCTCGAATGGCTCCGGCGCCGCGAAGCCGCGGAGGCCGGCGCGGCATGAAGATCACCGGATTCCAGGTCCTCGTGGCCGAGATCCCGATGCGGCTGGCGGTGCAGCACAGCCTCGCCGAACGCCGCGTCGCGCGGAACGTCTTCGTGTGCGCCTCCGACGACGAGGGCCGCCTCGGCTGGGGCGAGACCTGCCCGCGTCCCTACGTCACCGGCGAGACCGTGGAAAGCGCGGTGCGGGATCTCGGCGAGCTCATCCTGCCGGCCTGGCGCGACCGCGAATACGACAGCTTCGAATCGGTCCGGGCCGACCTCGAGACGGCGGTGGACGACCTGCCGCGCAGCCGCCACGCCGCGTTCTGCGCCTGCGAACTGGCCGTGCTCCATCTCGCCGCCCAGGCCTTCGAATGCAGCGTCGGCGACGTGCTGGGCCCCATCCGCAGCGAAGCCGTCCGCTACAGCGGCGTCGTGGCCACGGATAACCCCGAACAGGCCGCGACCCTGGCCGGCAAAATGGCCGAATTCGGCATCGAGGACGTCAAGGTCAAGACGGGCCCGTCCCTCGACACCAACCGGGCCCTCCTCGAGGCCGTCCGGAACGCCCTGGGCGACAAGGCCTCCCTGCGCATCGACGCCAACGCCGCCTGGGACGCTCCCGAAGCCCTGCGCCAGATCGAGGCCCTGCTTCCCTTCCGCATCGACGGAGTCGAGCAGCCCGTGCCCGCCGACGACATCAAGGGCATGCACGCCGTGACCGAAGCCGCCCTCGTCCCCGTGATCGCCGACGAATCGGCCTGCTCGAAGCCCGACGTCGAACGCCTGGCCCGGGAACAGGCCTGCCACATCGTGAACATACGCGTGTCGAAATGCGGCGGCCTCGTCAACGCCGGCAACATCCACCGCCTCGCCCTCAGCCAGGGACTCCACTGCCAGTTGGGCGCTCAGGTGGGCGAGAGCGGCATCCTGTCCGCCGCCGGACGTCAGGCCGCCACCCGCCTGGGCGAGCTGCGCTGGTGCGAGGGCAGTTTCGGCCGCCTCCTGCTCGAAGACGACATCGTCGAGCCCGATCTCACCTTCGGACCCGGAGGCATGGCCCCGGCCCTTCACGACCCCGGCCTCGGCGTGACCGTCGATTTCGAACGGCTCAAGCCCTACGTGCGCGAATCCCTGGCGGTGCCCCCGGCTTGAGCGAGGCCCGGCTTCTCGACATAAGGAGGATGGCGCCATGTCGCTGACGGCAAAGCTGATTCGAATGGTGAACGCGCGGTCGGCGAAACGGTTCGAAGCCGCCACCCGTGAACCGGGCCGGGTGCAGCGCGAGAAACTCCTGTCCCTGGTCCGCAAGAACGCCGACACCGAGTACGGCCGCCGCTACAAATTCTCCGAGATCGACAGCATCGAGGCCTACCAGAAGCGCGTGCCCGTGGTCTCCTACGACGACATCCGCGAGGACATGGACCGCGTGGTCGACGGCGCCCGGAGCGTATTCACCGTCGAAGACCCCGTCATGTTCGCCCAGACCAGCGGCACCACGGGCGAGGCCAAGTTCATCCCCGTAACCCCCACCTGCCAGGGCACGGACCACCGCGACGTGATGCGCACCTGGCTCTACCACGCCCAGACCGCCCATCCCCGCATGCTCGACGGCCGCATCGTCACCCTGGTGTCGCCCGCCGTCGAGGGACACACGCCCGCGGGCGTGCCCTACGGCTCCACCTCGGGCAGCATGTACAAGAACCAGTCCGTCGTGGTGCGGCGCAAGTACTCCATCCCTTACCGCGCCTTCGAGATCGAGGACTATCAGGCCAAGTACTACGCCATCATGCGGATCAGCCTCGAGCACGACGTCACCCTGCTGTGCACCGCCAACCCCTCGAGCATCCTCAAGATGTGCGAGAAGGCCGACGACCATGCCGGCGACATCATCCGCGACATCCGCGACGGCACCCTCAGCCGCGACATGGACATCGAGGCCGACATCCGCGCCGAGCTCGAGGCCCTCCTCTCGCCCAATCCCGACCGGGCCCGCTTCCTCGAACAGGCCATGAATCGGCGTCAGGGCGTCCTCAAACCCGCCGACTACTGGCCCAACCTGTGCCTCATCGGCTGTTGGAAGGGCGGCACCGTGGGCCACTACATCGCCCGCTTCGACGAATGGTTCAACCCCGACGGCACCCGACCCGTGCCGGTCCGCGACTGGGGCTTCCTGTCGAGCGAGGCCCGCGGCTCGGTGCCCCTGTCCGACGAGGGCAGCGCCGGCGTCCTCACCGTGGCCACCAATTTCTACGAGTTCGTGGAAGTGCCCGAGGTGCAGGCCCAACCCGACGACCCGTCGTCCTGGCGTTTCATCACCGTGGAAGACCTGAAGGAAGGAGTCGAATATTACATCTTCCTCACCACGTCGGGCGGCCTCTACCGCTACGACATCAACGACGTGATCACGGTATCGGGTCGCTACAACGCCACGCCCCAAATCGTGTTTCTGCGCAAAGGCCGCGGCATGGCCAACATCACCGGCGAGAAAATCAGCGTCAACCAGGTCATCCTGGCCACCCAGCAGGCCGCGGAAGAGACGGGCGTCACCCCGGGCCACTTCAAGGCCGAGGCCGACACCGCCAACAGCCGCTACGTCCTGCGCGTCGAGTTCGCCACCCGCGCCGACGACGCCGCGGGCCGACGCTTCCTCGAGGCCTTCGACCGCCATCTCAAGGCCGCCAACCTCGAGTACAAGGCCAAACGCGACTCCCAGCGCCTCGAACCGCCCATCCTCCACGTCATGCGGGAAGGCTGGTACGAGCGCGACCGCCGCGCCCTGGTCCGAAGCGGACGCCGCGCCTTCCAGGCCAAGACCGAGATCCTCAGCCCCATGAAGCTCGCCACCGCGGCCATTCGCCCGGAGCTCGAACGGGTCATCGAGTTCGACGCCGCGGACCGTCGCGCATAACCCACAACCACCCCAACCCATACATATGCTCGATAGCTCGATGGCTCATATCAGCCTCGTCCCGCGGTGCGCGGGCTTGCGTACCGCGGCGCTTCGCGCTATCGTAACCGTACTTCGGCGGAGTCGGGTTTCCCTTCCGGCGGGCACGCCCGAAATTCCGCCGCAAGCGGTCGCACGCCGCTCGGGAGAGATCAATTGAAGAAGATACTCGTGCTCGAAGACGAAGAACTCTTCTGCATGCTCTTGACGGACGTGTTCACGGAGGCGGGCTATCGGGTGGAAGGAGCCACGGACGGCGACGAGGCCCTGCGCAAGGGATCCCTTCTGAAACCGGACATCTTCTTCACCGACTGGCGCTTCACGGGCCCCACCAGCAGCGTCGACGTGGCCCGATCCCTGCGCGAGCTCAATCCGGACCTGCGCGTGGTGCTCCTCACCGGCATGCTGGGCCAGGAAGCCAGCGCGGCCGCGGAGCGGATCGGCGCGTTCCGGCTCCTCGTCAAACCCAGCAGCATCGACGACATCCTCGCCGCCGCCCAGGACGCCGCCGCCTCGCAAAGCCCGGACGGCGACTCGGCTCGAGACGTCTCATAGCCCCCGCCGCCCCGCGGGCTTCTCAAGAAGGCGGAACCGGGGGCAGGGTGGCGTGGAGGGTCGCGGCGGCGTCGGACAACGTCGCTCCCCGTTCCCGGGCCAGGGCCCGGATCCGCTCGAAGGCCGTATCGAGGTCCACGCCGTCGCGGGCGGCCAGGGCCCGGGCCGTTCGGTACACCTCACGATGTACGGCGAGGGCCTCCCCCATGTCCAGTCCCTCGTCCACCAGCGCCTCGAACTGCTTGAAGCGATGGGTCACGTCCACGATCGCCTGCCGAAGCTCCCGTTCTCCCACCGGTTTCACCAGGTACACCAGGACGAAGCTCTGTTCGACCTTGGCCACCCGTTCGGAATCGTTGTATCCGGTGATGAGGACCACGGGCACCGGACGCCGGTGGTAGATCTGACGAAGGGCTTCGATGCCGTCCATGCGCGGCATCTTGATGTCCGTGACAATGAGGTCGGGAGTCTTCTCCTCGAACTGCGCGACCAAATCCACGCCGTCGCCGGCCGTCACCACCACCTCATGGCCGAACTCGCCCAACACCTCTTCCAGATACATCTGCATGACCGGCTCGTCGTCCGCTACGGCCACGCGCATGGAGCATGACATCGCTTTTCCCTACCTCCCGAACATTGGAACGATGGTCTCCCCAAGCACGCACCACCCGGTTAATTCATATTATAGGAAAAATGCGTTCCATACCACAAGCCCCGCAAGACCCGCGTATCCCGACTCCAACCGGAGACTTCAGAAGACCCGCACGGTGAGGTTCTTGAGGTAGGCCGTCTCGGGCATGCTCAGCAGCACCGGGTGGTCCCGGGCCGCGGAGCGGATTTCCACGATCCACACCTCGCGCTGGGCCGCCCGGGCCGCGCGCTTAATCACCTCGATAAAGCTGGGCAGGTCGAGGAAATGGGAGCAGGACGACGTGATGAGATACCCGCCCGGCTCGAGCGCGGCCATGGCGTCGCGGTTCAGGGCCTGGTACAGCCCCAGGGCCTTCTTGACATGGGCCCGGGTCTTGGCAAGGGCGGGGGGATCGAGGAAAACCAGGTCGTAGCGGGCGCCCGGCTCCCGAAGGACTTCCGACACGTCGCCCACGCGGAACTCGCAGACGTCCTCGCACCCGTTGAGCCGGGCGTGGGCCCGAGCGGCTTCCACGGCGCGGGCGGAGGTGTCGACGCCGAGGACGGAACGCGCGCCGTGTCGGGCCGCTTCCAACCCCCACGGGCCGATGTAGCAGAAACCGTCGAAGACCCGCGCATCGGGGGCGTAGGGCCGCAGGGTCTGCCAGTTCTCGCGCTGGTCGAGGAACATGCCGGTCTTCTGGTGCCCGCCGAGACCCAGGGAAAGGCGCAGCCCGTCGACGTTCACCTCCACGGGCGATGGGACCTCACCAAACGTGCTGACCCGCCCGCCAACCTCGAATCGTACCCCTGCCACGCCCTCGAAGGACATGAACCCCTCGGCGAGATCCTCGAGGTAGCGACCATAGAAGGCACATGCCGACTGGACCGCCACCACCGCGTCGTAACGGTCGGCCACCAGGCCGGGCAGGCGGTCGCTCTCCCCGTAAATCCAGCGGTACGTCGTCGAATCGGGAAAGATCCGTTCCCGGAATCGCCCCGCGGCACGAATCCGCCGCACGAACATGTCGCGGTCCACCTCCTCGTTCTCCCGCGTGAGGAGCCGAACCGCGATGCCCCCTTCGGCCTGGTAAAAACCGCGCCCGACAAACCGGTGGTTGTGGGCCACCACGTCCACCACCTCGCCGTCCTCCAGGGGCGGCAGGGTCTGGAATTCGTTGCGGTAGGCCCAGAGATGCCCGCGAAGCAGGCGACGTTCTTCTTTTTCTTTTAGGATGGCTTTGTGCATGGGCCGGAGTGTACTCGATCGGGCCTCGGAAATTCGAAGGCCGCGCCCCAATGGGAAACGACCCCGCGTCGTGGTATCCTCGACGTGCGGACCAAGCGGAACAGGGAGAATCGCGCCATGGAAGACGCCCCCGAACGGGAGAAGACGGAAGGACCCCTCCAGCCCCTGCTCGACAAGTACATCCAGGTCTCGGTGTTCGAGTCGGGCCTGGCCGAGCTTACCCTCGCCGCCTACGCCGCCGACCTCGCCGCCTACCTCGACCACCTCCACGGGGCGGGGATCCGCGACGCCGCCGAGATCAAGCGCGAACACGTCCTTGACCATCTCATCGCGCTGCGCAGGGCCGGAATGAGCGCGCGGTCGGCGGCGCGTCACCTCAGCGCCATCCGCCGCTTCCACCAATTCCTCCTCGGCGAACAACTGTCGCCCCACGACCCCACCGACGGTTTCGACTCGCCCCGCACCCTCCGCCCCCTCCCCCACGTCTTGTCGCCCGACGACATCGAGAAGCTCCTCGCCGCCCCCGATACGTCCACTCCGCAAGGCATCCGCAACGCCGCCATCCTCGAGCTCTTCTACTCCTCCGGCCTGCGCATCTCGGAGCTCGCCAACGTGAAGGCGCGAGACGTGTCCCTCGACGAGTCGTCCATACAGGTCCGGGGCAAGGGCTCCAAGATCCGCCAGATACCCCTGGGCCGCCGGGCCATGGACCGCATCCGGCAGTGGCTCGAGATCCGCGCCGCAGCCCCGGTCGCCGACGACACCCTCTTTCTGTCGGCCCGCGGCAAACGGCTCAGCCGCACCGCCGTCTGGCAGATCGTCAAGGATTGCGCCCGCAAGGCCAACCTCCGCCACAACGTCACCCCCCACATGCTGCGCCACTCCTTCGCCACCCACCTCCTCGACAACGACGCCGACCTCCGGGCCGTCCAGGAAATGCTGGGCCACGCCGACATCTCCACCACCCAGATCTACACCCACGTCACCGACCGCCTCGGCCAGGCCCACCGCAGGTTCCATCCCCGCGCCTGAACCCCAGAAACACGTCTAACCCCCTCCCCCGAAACGCTTTCCAACTCCCGGATCACGTCCGACGCCCCTTCTCAAGGGAAGCAAACCGGCCCCGCAGGTGTTAATTTCTATAGACGCCTGCGGGTTGTACGGTAAATACGGATTTCGCCGAACCCATCCATAAATTCCGGAAATTTCCCCGCCCTCCGTTTGAATGGATCTCCGACCCGCTCGTCTATTCCAACAGCCATTAAGAAGGCGCGGGAACAGTGCCCGACGCCATGTCTAAGGAGGTATTGGCCATGATGACGCGCTACGCGAGCTTCCTGCTCGCCCTGACCTGCGCGCTTACGGCGGCCGCGTTGCCGGCCGGCGCGGACGCGGTCCTGCACGCACGCGTCAGCTACGAAGCGGGTGGGGCCATGGTGAAGGGCACGTCCGACAGCGACTGGAGCTACGCCACCATCAACACCCTGATCTTGTCGGGCGACACGTTGTGGGCGGACGCCTGAGCCTTGCTCGAAGCGGAATTCGCCGGCGGAGCGTTCCTGCGCCTGGCGGACCGCAGCAAGGCGGAGGTCGTGTCCCTTTCTCCGTCCATCCTCGTGCGGGGCTGGACCGGTTCCTTCTACGTGCAGCGCGTGTCTCGCGCTTCGGGAGAATTCCTGTTCGAGACGCCCGCGGCCGCGGTGGTCGTGGACCGGGATTCCCAGGTGCGCATTGATATTCTCGAGAACGGCGCCACCACCGTGACGGTGCGCTGGGGCCGCGCCACGGTGAACACCGACGTGGGCTCTCCCGCGGTGGTGCAGGCCGGCCGGCGCATATACATCGACCCCGGCTACCTGCCGTCCCTGCCCCAGGCCTTCGACCGCAACGTGGAAGACGACTTCGACGCGTGGAACCGGGAACGGGCCCGGCTCATGGCCGTGGGCGACAAGGCCATCCCGTCGAGCTACCGCGTCGAGCGGACGCCCATCGGCGCGGCCGACCTGGCGAACTACGGCGAATGGGTGTACGTGGACAACACGCCGTACTGGCGGCCCACCGTGGCGGTCAATTACGTGCCCTACCGCCACGGCGGCTGGAGCTACGTGCCCGCCTACGGCAACGTCTGGATCGGCGACTACCCCTTCTCCTACGTCACGTCCCACTACGGCCGCTGGAGCTACTTCAGCAACTACGGCTGGTGCTGGACCTACCGCGACGTGTGGGGACCCGCCTGGGTGGCGGCCGTCCGGAGCGGTCCCAACTTCTTCTGGACGCCCCTGGACCCCTTTGACCGCCCCTGCTACATCGGCGGACCGTACTACCGAGGGTCTTCTTCCTACGCCATGACGTGGGACTTCGGCTCCCTGCGCTTCACCCTGGCGGCCACGTCCTACTGCCCGGTGACCAGCCTGGGCTACGGCTACAGCTACGTGCGCCCGGTGACCCCGAATATCGTCAACATCATCAACGCCGATGACGTCAACATCTGGAACATCTACGGCAACAACGTCAACATCAACATCAACAACTTCTCCTGGGTCGACGGGCGCCTGCCCATCCGCCAGTACAAGCCGCAGCGCGTCGTGCGCGGCCCCGACCGCCTGAACGTGGGCGACCGGGCGATCCGCGCCGTCGAGCGCGCCACCCGCCTGGAAAGCCAGGTCGGACGGGCCCAGTTCGCCTCCATCGACCGTACGGGCGCCCGCGAAATCCGCACCGCGGACCGCGCCGGCAACCGCATGGCCAATGTGCGCCGGGTCGGCGTCGACGCCGCCCGCGAGCAGGAAGGCATCCCGACTTCCCGGCGCGTGGCCCGTGCCGTCCGCGACACGGACGACGCCCGGACCCCCATCGACCGCGCCGCCCGGGGCGGACGCGACGCCGAACGGCCCAGCGCCGACGGAGCCCGCATCGAACCGGAGCGCCTGCCGCGGACCGTAGCCAGCCGGTCCCTCCAGGGCGACAATGCCGATGCGCTTACCCGGACCACCCGAGCCGGCGCCGACGGGCCCGCCGTCGACCGCACCGGACCGAACGCGCGGAACCTCGGCTCCGACGAAGACACGAACCGTGTGGCGCGGACGCGCCCCGGCCTCGACGCGTCCGAGCGCAGCCCCGCGGCCCGCACCGAACGAGCCGCCCCGAGCAGCGACGACCGGCCGAGCCGCACCATCGGCTCCGTACCCAACCGGAACCTGGAACGGACGCCCGTGGACCGGACTCCGACGGATCGCACCCCGCAGGCCCGCACCCGGGAAACCCGGCCGCCGGTAGACCGGGCTCCGGAAGCCCGCACGCCGACGCAGCGGACCCAGGTGCCGCAGACCCCCGTGGACCGTTCGCCCCGGGTGAACCTGCCGGATCGCACCCGCGAGCAGGCGCCGTCTCGGAACATCCAGACGCCGACGCGGGAGCCCGTTCAGCGCACGGCACCGCCCACGCGGAACATCGAGTCGCCGTCTCGGAGCATCCAGGCACCGACGCGGGAACCCGTCCAGCGCACGGCGCCCCCGACGCGGAGCATCGAGTCCCCGTCGCGGAATATCCAGGCGCCGCAGGCCTCGCCGCGAACCGTTGAACCCCGAGCGCCTCAGTCCGTGGCGCCGCGGTCCAACCCGCGGCCGACCACGCAGGCGCCGACGCGGACACCGCCCCGGACTTCATCCCGGACGGTGGACCTGGACCGCGGTCGAAGCGAGAGCGCACAGGCCCCGTCGCTCCGGTCGCCGGTGACGACTCCGAACCGGAGCACGGCTCGGGCGGACGTCCCCCTGCAGAACCGGTCGTCGGTACAGCCGCGCACGGCTCCGCCGACCATCAATCGGAGCGTAACCTCGCCGCGGACGAGCGCCCCGGCGCCCCGACAGTCGTCGCAAGCGCCCACGCGCTCGATCCAGGCGCCCACCCCGCGGGTCCAGGCCCCTGCGCCGCGGGTGCAGGCACCCACCCCGCGGGTTCAGGCGCCTACGCCGCGAATTCAGTCGCCGTCGCCTCGGATTCAGGCCCCTGCGCCTCGGGTCCAGGCGCCGTCGCCCCGGATTCAGGCCCCTTCGCCTCGAATCCAAGCGCCTTCGCCCCGGATCCAGGCACCGTCGCCGCGGATCCAAGCGCCTTCGTCGCGAGGGCAGGCACCGTCAATCAATCGGTCGGGCGGCGGACGGAGCATCAACTCCGGACGCGGCCGGTAACCGAACGTGCGTGAAAGGAGGCCCCGAGCCATGCACGTAACACGTATGCTTAAGAGCGTGGGCTTGCCGGCCGTAGCGGCAATGGCCGCCCTGCTGAATACAGGCTGTCCGGTCCCGAGCGACCCCGATGACCCTCAGGCCCTCTACGACGAGGGGTTCCTCGACGGGCACGCCGAGGACGACTGGTACTGGACCGGCTACTACGACGGCTGGGATACGGTGGACGAGTCGTCCTTCTACCAGGGCGACACCATCCCCGACGTGGAGTCGCCGCCCTACGATTCCGGCTACTACGACGGCGTGTGGTACGCCTACCACGACGGGTACTTCGTGGACTACAAGTTCGCCTTCGTGGTCGGATTCAGCGAAGGGTACGACAACGCCTTCTGGCCGGACTACCTCGAGTTCCTCGACAGCGACCAGCATCTCGAGTACCGGCACGGCGGCTGGATCGACGGGTATCACGACGGCTATTCCGAAGGCCGCGTCTTCGGCGCCTACGACTTCGAGGCGGCCCTGCCCTTCGACTGGCTGGACGCCCTGCTCGATTACGAGAGCGGCACCGACCTCTATTTCGAAGAGATCGACGTCGGCACCGGCGTGTACGGCCCCGTCGAGCTCTACGTCTACGGCACCGACCCCTTCACCCTGAAGCGGGCCGATCGCAAGGCCATGGCGTCGCGCGGCACCATCCCCGCCATCCGCGTCGAAAAAGGTGAGAAGGTAATCGACCCCAACTCGCTCGAGCTCTACCGTCCCCTGTTGACGGAGGTCGAGCAGGATCTGGATGTCCTCTTCGCGGAATCGCTCCGGTCGCCCATCGAGATCACCCTCACGACGACCTGGCTCGAGCGGATCGAGGATTACCTCTTCTACGCCGCGAAGGACCGCAGCGCCTCGGCGCGAACGAAACGAACTCCTCCCGAGCCCGAATAAGCGCGGCTCTGTCTCCTCCCGTCGACCCGGGCGCCTCGAATCGGGGTGCCCGGGTCTTTTTATGCCCGGCCGCGCGCGCTACTCGCCGAAAAGGCGGTTGAAGTCGTCCAGGCGGTCCTTGTCGGTCTTGTGCTCCACCGCTCCAAAAAGCTTCTCGAGCACGTCGCGGGCGGCCTGGGTCTCGCCGTCGTCGCGGACTTCATCCGCGTCGGCAAACTCGAACTCGTCGCAGAAGTTGCACCCCTCTTTGTCTCCGACGTAATCCGTGGTGGGAATGTGGCACTCGTTGTGAGCCCCCGGCTCGTAGAAACGGCAATTGAGGCAGCAATGAAGGTAATACGAACAGTCGGGGCAGATTTCCTTGACGCCCGGCTGCTTCATGATCTCGCTGTGCCATTCGGTTCCGCAATGATGGCAACGCTTCATCGCGTTTCTCCGCAGACGTCAGGCTCCGGCTTCCACCGATCGAGCCGGGCCTCCGCCCGATCATCCCGGCAGTATACCATCTTTAGCCTTTTTCAACCCGCGCCCGACACAAAAGGACCGCCGTCGTCGCCCCCGTTTCAGCAACCCCGGAGCGGACCGGAGGCCGGCCGCGACGAATCGGCGGAAGCACGGAATTTGTATCGACCGAACGACACCGCCTATAGTGGGCCCCGTCCGGATACAGACAGGGTCGGGTGAGATCGCATTCCGAAGCGTTTGCCAAGCCAAGTCTTTCCGGACAGGTGTGACCCGCAAGAATTGTAGGACGGCGCGCCGCCGCACTCCCGAAGGAGGCCCGCCGCGTAGGATACGGGAGCAAAAGCCGATGCGCATTCGCGGCTTCACTTTAATCGAGTTGCTGGTGGTGATCGCCATCATCGGCATCCTGGCGGCCATCCTGCTGCCGGCCCTGTCCCGGGCCCGCGAGGCAGCCAACCGCGCGGCCTGCCAGAACAACCTCAAACAAATGGGCGTGGTGCTCAAGATGTACGCGGGCGAATCGCGGGGACGGTGGCCCCGGGTTCACGGCGACCAGCTCTGGGGAAACGGCGTCCCGGCATCGTGCACGACGGGCAACCTCCTGGCCAGCTTCGCCCCCCACATCCCCTCGGTATTTCCGGAATACCTCACCGACCTCAACGTGCTGATCTGCCCGTCCGATCCCCAGTCGACCGCAGACAATCCCCTCCAGATTCTGGAAGACGCGCCGGGGCAGCATTGCCCGTACCGGGGCCGGCCCTCGCGCCCCGACGCCAGCTACCGGTACTACGGCTACGTCCTCGACAAGGTCTCGACCGACGATCCCACCTTCAACACCGTCGCCATGGGGCTGCCGTCCTTCGACGTGACATCCCAGATGGCCTACGTGGTCGGCTCCCTCTCCAGTTTTCCGCCCGTGTTCAACGGCACGCTGGGCGACCGGGACGCTTCCAACGACGCGCCCCTCGACCGCGACATCCACAACGTTTCCATGCACGGCTTCTTCTCGGGCATGTCGAGTCCCGCCGGAACGGCCATCGGCAACGGCGGCGGCGCCGTGGTCCATCGCCTCCAGGAAGGGATCGAACGGTTCCTCGTCACCGACATCAACAACCCCGCCGCGGGCGCCATCGCCCAGAGCCGGTTGCCGGTGATGTGGGACGTGGTCTCGGCGAATACCACCGATCGTGTCCAGTTCAACCACATCCCCGGCGGAGCCAACACGCTCTACCTGGACGGGCACGTCGCCTTCAACCGTTATCCCCACGATTTCCCCGCGACCGACACCTTCGCGGCCGTGGGCATCTTGTTCGAGATCGGATGACTCGCCGGTCGGCGGTACAAGGAGCCACACCATGAAGATCATACTCGTAGGCGGATTTCTGGGCGCGGGCAAGACCACCCTGCTGCATGCCTCGGCGCAGCGCCTCGCGCAGTGGGGCGCGAACGTGGGGCTGGTCACCAACGATCAGGCGCCCGACCTGGTGGACACGGCGTGGCTGTCGCGCGCCGCGGCGGGCGTACGCGAGGTGGCCGGGAGCTGTTTCTGCTGCAACTTCACGGGATTCCGCGACGCGGTCCGCTCCCTCGAAGACGGCGGTGCCGAATACGTCATCGCCGAGCCCGTGGGAAGCTGCACCGACCTGTCCGCCACCATCCTCCAGCCCCTCAAGGAGCATCACCCGGACTGGTCCGTGGCGCCTTTCAGCGTCCTGGTGGACCCGGCGCGCCTCGCGGACGTGCTCCGGGAACGGAATCCCCGGCTCCACGCCGACGCCGCCTACATCCTGCGCCTGCAACTCGAGGAGGCGGACCGCATCCTGCTCTCGAAGGTCGACACCCTGTCGTCCGACGCACGGGACGAGATGCTCGCCTATCTCCGCCGCGAGTTCCCCCACGCGCCGGTCGCGCCCGTCGCCGCCGCCACGGGCGTCGGCATCGACACCTGGCTCGACACGGTCCGGGCCGACGGCGACGCCGGAACGCGCATTGTCGAAGTGGACTACGACCGGTACGCCCAGGGCGAGGCCGTCCTCGGCTGGCTTAACGCCGTTCTCGACCTGCAATGGACGAACGGCCCGGAGCCGCAGTGGGAATTCTTCACCCGCGCCCTGCTCACCGCGTGGCAGGACCGCCTGCGGAGCGACGCCTCCGAGATCGGCCACGTGAAGCTGCTCCTCGAAGCGGGCACGGGCGAGCTCCTGGCCAATCTCACGGGGGCGGACGAGGCGCCGCGCCTGCGCAGCGAAGGCGCCCTCGCATCCCAGACGGCCGCCCTCACCGTCAACGCCCGGGTTCAGGCCTCGCCCGAGGACACGGAACGGGTCTTCCGCGAAGCCCTGCATGTGGCGTCGCACGGGCGCGTTTCCGCGTCCTTCCGGACGCTCCACTGCCTCCGTCCGGGGCGCCCCGTCCCGACCTATCGTTACGACGCCGTAGTGCCGGATTGACGACTCGTTCTCCGCGCTTGAACTCGGCGCGCCCCTTCTGCGATTGTTTCGGCACCTATCCCTACCGACGATGGAGGATCCGCAATGCTGCGCCTTGTGTGTGTGCTGGGGCTCTGCGCCGTAACGGCAACCGGGGTCGGTGCCGACGACACGGCCGACAAAGGTCGCGCCGTTCTCGACAAGCATCAACCCGCCCTCGTGACCCTCCGGGCCGTGATCCAGGAGAAGTACAGCGGACCCGACGTCGGCACGGAACAGCAGGAATACAACCTCGAACTGCTCGGAACGGTGATCGCCGCCGACGGCCTCACCGTGGCGGCCCTGTCGAACCTGGACCCCTCGAGCCTCTACGAGGATTCCGAAAGCCTCGATTCCGATTATCGCATCGATACGCAGGTGGCGGACGTCAAGCTCGTGCTGCCCGGCGGCCGCGAAATCCCCGCCTCCGTCGTCGTGCGCGACAAGGACCTCGATCTCGTCCTGGTCCGGCCCCGCCAGGCTCCCGCCGAGCCCATGCCCTACGTCGACCTCTCCGGCGGGACCCCGGCCCGGCCCTTCGATCCCATCGTGATACTCAGCCGCCTGGGCAAGGCCGCCAACCGTGCCGCCTACGGCGTCGTCACCCGGGTCCGCGCCAGCGTCGAACGGCCCCGCAAATTCTTCGTGGTGGGCGAGGACACCTACTCCCTCCTCGGCGCACCCGCCTTCACCCTGGACGACGGACGCTCCCTCGGCATCGTGGCCCTGCGCGCCCTCGGCGGGGGCATCGGCATTTCCGAGGCCTACGCCGGGGAAGGCGACGCCGTCCTGCCCGTGGTGGTGCCGGGCGAGGACGTGCTGAAGCTGGCCGCCGAGGCCGCGGAAGCCGCACCCTGAGCGCTCATTTTTTCCAACGGCAGTGGGGAGGAACCTGACATGATGACCGATTCCGAGCTTTTCCAGGTGCGCGTGGCGCTGATCCAGGCCTTTCTGCGGGAGCGCAATTGCGACGGGATCCTCCTGTCGCGGGTCGACAACTTCGCCATGGCCACCGGAGGCAAGCGCAACTACGTCAACATCATGGGCGACGGCGGCGTCTGCTCCCTGTTCATCGACAAGGAGGGCCGCGCCTACTGCGTCGCCAACACCATCGAGGCCCCCCGCATCCTCGACGAGGAGCTCGCCGGCTTCGACGTGGACACCCTCCGGTTCCTCTGGTTTGAAACCTCGCCCGCCGACGTCGTCAAGGCCCATTTCACCGGCGAGTTCGTTTCCGACGACGGCAGCCTCGGCGACAACGTCCACGACGACCTGGCCTTCTTTCGGTCGCTCCTCACGCCCCTCGAACTCGAGAAGTACCGCCGCCTGGGCCGAATCGCCGCCGAATCGATGGCCGCCGCCCTCGACGCCATCGGACCCGGCACCCCCGAGGCCGACATTGCCGCGCGCCTCGTGGCCGAGGGCGAAAAGCGGCGCACCCGGGTGCCCGTGGCCCTCGTGGCGGCCGACGAGCGCATCGCCCGGTACCGCCATCCCCTGCCCACCGAGGCGCCCCTCGTCTCCGGCGCCCTCGCGGAACGGGCGGTCAAGAACTATGTCATGGTCGTGGGATGCTTCCAGCGGGAAGGCCTCGTCGTGTCCCTGACCCGGTTCAAGAGCGTCGGCGACATCGACCCGGCCATCCTCAATGCCTGTGACCGCGTCGCCGCCGTCGACGCCCTCATGCAGGAGGCCACCGAGCCCGGCCGGACCCTCGGCGACGTCTTCGCCGTCAACCAGAAGGCCTACGCCGATTTCGGGTTCTCCCCCACCGAATGGCACAACCACCATCAGGGCGGTCCGACCGGCTACGGCGCCCGAACCGCGAAAGGCGCCCCGAACGAGCCCTTCCCCATCGGCGACCGGGGTTATGCCCAGAAGGTTCGAGAGATCCTCGGAATCGACGTCGCGTTCGGCCAGGCCTACGCCTGGAACCCCTCCGCTCCGGGCGTCAAATCCGAAGACACCTTCCTCCTCCACCCCGACGGAAGCAAGGAGATTGTAACGCTGACGCCCGAGCTGCCGGCCGTGGACCTCGCCCGGGTCCTGGGCCGCGCCACCGACGTCGTCAAGAGCGGCATCGCCTCGTAACGCGTCTCTATCCGGCGCGGCGCCGAACGGGCAGGGTCTCGCGCAGGACCTGCCGGTCGAAGCGGTCGAATCCGCCCAAGAGATAGAGCGCCGCGCCGTAGACGCACGCGCCCAGGACGACCCACAGGATGAGCGGACCGTCTCCCAGGGCCACCAGGACGCCCGCCATGATGGCCGCCGCCAGGGCCGGCCGGGCCAGCGCGTCCCGTACCAGCGCCCCGAGCCGAAGCTCCGGCAACGCCGCCCGCACCGCCACCAGGGTGGCCGCGGTCCAGGCGCATCCCACGGCCGCGTTGACCGCGAGGAGGCCCGGTACGCCGAACCGGGGCAACGCCGCCAGCGACAGCCCCAGCTTCACCGCCACCACGCACAGGTTCACGTACATCGACCACGTCTGCAGCGACCGGGCCCGCAGGTAGAGCGCCCCGGTCCGCTCCAGCATCGCCAGCGCCAGCGCCCAGGTCAGCACCACCGTCGCCGTCGCGCCCGGCAGGAACTTCGCCCCCGCCAGGAGTTCAATAAGCGGTTCCGCCAGCACCGTCATCCCCGCCGCCATGGGAAAGGCCATCCACGCCGTCACGCGGACAAGGCGCTCGAAAGCGAAACGCTGGGACGCCGCATCTTCGGTCGCCCGCCGGCTCAGCACGGGATAGAACACGCTCTCCACCGCGTAGCCGAAGGTCGCCAGCAGGTGGTAGAAGCGGGTGCCCATGCTGTAGTACCCCGCCGCCCCCGGCGCCAGCGCGTTCAACAGCGGCACATCGAGGTTGACAGCCCCCGACCCGGCGATCCGGCCCCCCGCCAGGGTCGCGCCTTCGCGAAGGAGGCAGACGAAATCGCTCCGGCGCGGCGTAAACCGCAACCCCCGGCTCAGGCGGCGCGCCACGGCCGACAGGAGCGCGAAATGCACGCACTGGAACGCCACGTAACACACCAGAACCGCGATGACCCCGTAGCCCGCGTAGAGCAGCGCCACCGCCGTCGCCACCTGGGCCGCCCGCACCGAAATGTCCACCAGGCTCGAATGCCGGAACCGCTCGTGCGCCGCCACCACTCCCGCCTGGAGCGTCGACAGCATCGCCAGGAACGCCGACAGCGCCGCCAGCAGCGCCACGTACCGCAACACCGGGGGATAGTCCAGCCAGCCCGTGACCACCCACACCCCCGGCGCCCCCATCAGGAACAGGCCCGTGCCGAGGACCATCGACGCCGGCAGAAGCCCCCCTATGCGGCCGCGGTCCCGGGCCCCCTCGCGGATCAGCACATCCGGGAATCCCAGCGTGTTCAGCGTCAGCAGGATGAACGAAAACGAGATGAAGGTGCCGTACCACCCGTTCTCTTCCACCGTGATCCGGCGGGAAAGGTAGGCGAAATAGAAAACCGAAAGGACCTTGTTGCTGACGTCGGCCAGGAGCAGCCAGGAAATGTTGCGTCCGTGCCGGCCTACGTCCGTCATTCACACCCATCCTTCCTTCCGCCGCGGCCCCGACCGAGCGTAGCACGGGCGAGCGGGCCGGTGCGAACGCATTATTCGTATATCGTGACCCCAATTGATCACGGATTACCCCGAGCCCGCCGACCAACCCCGGCGAAATCCCCGATTTGCTTGCATGCACTATTCTACTTTGATAGAATCTCGAAATCGGGTTCGGCGACGAACCCCCAGAACCGGGGAGTTCCCGCCCGCATTTCGCGTGAGAAATACCCGGAACCAACGGCACGCGTCAAGGATATATCTTGACACTGCTTCCACCTTATGGTTAAATGAGTCAAGGTTTCCTATTGCGGAAGAGGAGGAATGACCGAGATGAGAAAGTTTGCCGCATGCGCGCTCGGGTTCGCCGTGCTGGCCGTCTGCAGTGTCGCTGTGGCCGGCCCGTATAACCCGCCCAAACAGTGGGACGACCTATCCTGGTGGGGCACCAGCGGTGCCACGCCCGCGCCCGTCAAAGACGCCCGCGTAAACGCCTATTGGTGGTGGCCGACCCAGCCCGCCTCCAATGCCAACGACCAGGAGCTCTGGGGCAACCGGGGCAAGGTCCTCCACAACATGATTGTGGAAGTCGAGCCGCCGGTTGAGCCGCCCGTAGAGCCGCCTCCCGTGGTCACCGAAGTCGAAATCCCCGTGGTGAGCCACGTCCTGTTCGACTACAACAAGGCGTTCATCCGTCCGGAAGGTCAGACCGAGATCGACAAGGTGGTTCAGTTCATGCGCGCTCAGCCCAACGCCACCGTGGTGGTCAAGGGCCATGCCTCCAACGAAGGCACGCCGCAGTACAACATGGACCTGAGCCGGCGCCGCGCCGAAGCCGTCCGCGACTACATGGTCCAGTCCGGCATCGAGCCCGGCCGCATCACGGTCGAAGCTTACGGCGAATCCCAGCCGCTTCCGAACATCGACCAGTCCAACGAGGCCGGACGTCGCCTCAACCGCCGCGTCGAGTTCCAGATCCTGGTACCGTAGCGGCCCGACAACCCCGCACCATCGCCCCGGCGCCACCCCGGCGCCGGGGTTTCTTCGTACCCCTCCACAGCCCTCCCCGAACGCCCCCGTTCCGCCACCGCCTTGCGCCTGAGGAAACTCCCCGAAGGGGATACATACGCAACGCGTCGACCCGATCAACGACCCGACCGTTCCGGCATCACAGTCCGCAGGGGA
>CAYVOE010000030.1:0-20100 GCA_964452795.1 uncultured Nitrospiraceae bacterium | reverse complement strand
CTGGCGTCGGGCGGGCTTCTGGCACGGGAGTCCGGCATCTCCGACCTGATCCGCCGACTCCAGGCACTGGCGACGGGTATCCCGGGGTCGGCCGAGCCGCCGGTATTGACGCCGACGGCGGAGGCGGGCCGGCTGGGCGAGATCCTCATCGAACAGGGAGTGGCGACGCCGGAGGCCGTGGGCGACGCCCTTCGTCAACAACTGTATCCGCCCGAACACAAGAAGCTCGGCGACCTTCTCGTCGAGTCGGCGTCCGCGTCTCGCGTCGCCGTCGAAGAGGCGCTTGCCCTTCAGGCACAGGATCCGGACCGCGGCCGGGTGGGCGACATCCTCGTGGAACTGGGCCACGCGCGCCGGAGCGACGTGGACGACTGCCTGGCACGACAGGCCGCGCCCGAGCCCCCGCGGCTGGGCGAACTCCTGGTGCGCCAGGGGGTACCGGCCCGGGAAGTGGCCCAGGCGCTGCGCAGCCAGCAAGACGTCGGCCGAACCGTGGTGCGGGAGTCGGTGAAGGTCGACGCGGACCGGCTGGATCGGCTCGTCGACCTCATCGGCGAACTGGTGATCGCCGAGTCCATGATCAGCCAGTCGCCCGAATTGCGGGCCCACGCCGGCAATGAACTGCTCCGTCACATCGGCCGGCTCGACAAGATCACCCGAGAACTGCAGGAGATGGGAACGTCTCTGCGGATGGTGCCCGTCCGGTCGACCTTTCAGAAGATGGCGCGCCTGGCCCGCGACGTCGCCCGGAAATCGGGTCGTCAAATCGAGTTCATTACCTTCGGCGACGAAACCGAACTGGACAAGAGCGTGGTGGACAAGATCGGCGACCCGCTGGTCCACATGGTGCGCAACGCCGTGGACCACGGCCTCGAGGCGACCGTCGAGGAGCGGCGGGCCGCGGGGAAGCCCGACGCGGGGCGGGTCGAGCTTCGGGCCTATCACGAGGGCGGCGACATCTTCATCGAGATCCGCGACGACGGCCGAGGCCTCGACCGGGACGCCATTCGTGCCAAGGCCGTCGAGCGCGGGCTCATCGACGAGGAGGACGCGCTCGCGGATCGGGAGGTCTGGGACCTGATCTTCCAACCGGGTTTCTCAACGGCACGGACGGTCTCCGACGTGTCGGGCCGCGGCGTCGGGATGGACGTGGTGCGGCGCAACATCGAGGCGCTGCGCGGCCGCATCGAGGTCCATTCCGAGCGGGGCCGCGGCACGACCTTCAGCATCCGCCTTCCCCTGACCCTGGCGATCATCGACGGAATGGTGATCGGGGTAGGCGACGAACGCTACGTGATCCCCACGCTGTCCATCGTGCGCTCGATTCGCCCCCGGGCCGAAGACATCTCCCGCATCGGAGGCCGCGGGGAAGTACTGATCCTCCAGGGCCGGCTGCTGCCGATCTTCCGCCTGAGCCGCCTCTTCGGAATCCCCGCCCTTCACGACGACCTCACCGAGGGCGTCGTCGTGGTGGCGGAGTCGGACGGGCGAACGGTGGGGCTGGCCGTGGATCGATTGCTGGGACAACAGCAGATCGTCATCAAATCCCTGGGGGAATCCGTGCAGCGGACGCCGGGCATCGCCGGGGGCGCCATCATGCCCGACGGGAGCGTAGGACTCATTTTGGACGTGGCGGGACTGATGCGGCTGGCGGAGTCGATTCCGTGGGACGACACGGGGGGACCGAAACCGGTGCAAGGGGACGAAACATGCAAGAGAACGGCGTAAGACATCCGGAGGTCGCCCCGCGGGCGCTCGACACGGTCTCGGATGCGCGGGCGACGGCCGGCAAGTACCTGACCTTCCGCCTGGCGGACGAATCCTACGGCCTTCCGATCCTCAAGGTCCAGGAAATCATCGCCATGATGAAGGTCACCCGGATGCCGCGCAGCGCCGATTACATCCGGGGCGTCATCAACCTGCGGGGCAAGATCATCCCCGTGCTCGACCTGCGCGTGAAATTCGCAATGCCCGCCGTCGACGACACGGACCGGACCTGCATCATCGTCGTTCAAATCGCCTCCGGCGGGGACAACCTCACCACGGGCCTCATTGTGGACGAGGTATCGGAAGTCATCAACATCGTCGGGGATCAGATCGAGCCGCCACCGGCCTTCGGCGCGAGCGTCGACACCGATTTCGTCCTGGGCATGGGCAAGGTGGCACAGAAGGTAGTGATCCTGCTGGACGTGGATCGGGTGCTCGCGGTGGAAGAAGCGGAGGCCCTCGCCGGGCTGGAGTAAGACAGGCTTCTCAAGGGGAGATTCGAGGGGCCTTCGATCGGGGAATTGGGGAAGGCAGGGTCGGCACGGCCGATGACATCCATGCCGTTCCGGTTACTGCTATCGAAACAAAAGGGGGTACAGGGTGGGGATGTTCAAGCAAATGCGGTTGGCGACCAAGCTGACATTGGGGTTCGGAGTGCTCGTCGTCATCATCGCGGCGATGGGATACAGCGGATGGCACGGGATCACGTCGGTGGCGCGCCACGGGAGCCTCGTGGAGAAGGCGGAGGAATGCGTGTCGGCCCAGGACCAGTGCGCCATTCTTCGCCGGGAGTTCGGCACCCACGGTTTCCGGATCGGAGCCGACGGGGAGTCCGCCTTCGACAAGTGGCACCACGCCGCTGACCGGGTGGATGTCCTGCTGACAGAGTTGAAGAACGAAAAGAGACTCTCCTCAGAAGAGCGAGCCCTGCTCGACAAGGGCCTGGACGATTTCGGCGGCTATCGCGAAGCCTTCAACCGGCTCGCCGAGATCCGCAAGACCAAGGATGGGGCCTTCGAGACGTGGAGTGAGTTGGGAACCTCCATCACGGGTGACATCGATTCGGCCCTCGAGGAGACCATTATCCCGGCAGTGACCACGGCAGCCGAAGCTCGGGATGCCGCGGCGCTCGCCGAGTGGACTCACATTCGTTCGATACTCGCAGAGCGAATCATCGCCCCCTTTTTCCTGCTTCGGGTTCGAGGCATCTACCTGGTTCACAGCAATACGGACGAGCAATATGCGGCCTTCCAGAGTCAGATGGCCGCGGTGGAAAAAGGTCTTGCGGAATGGACGGCGCTCGTGTCGGGACAACCGGCGTTGGAGGAGACGGCCCGGACTCTGGACGCGTCCTTCGCGGAGTACCGGGCCGCCGGTGAGCGCTACCACGAAGCGATCATAGCGGAGCGTGAGGAATCCGTCGTCCTGGCCGAAGCCGCGACCGGCTTCATAAGCGCGGTAAACCGGTTCTCCGACGAGGTCAAGGACGACATGGCCGCCGAGGCGGCTTTCTCCACCGCCCTGGCGATCGCCCTGGCCCTGGGCGGAGTGGCTTTGGGCCTCGCCTGTACATTCGCCATCACCCGCAGCATCACCCGACCGATCAATCACGCCGTGCAAAGCCTTCGCATGGGCAGCGAACAGGTGGCCGCGGCGGCGGCCCAGGTGTCCATGTCGTCGCAGCACATGGCGGAGGGGGCGTCTGAACAGGCCTCGGCCCTCGAGGAGACCTCGGCGTCGCTCGAAGAAATGGCCTCCATGACCCGCCAGAACGCGGAAAACGCCCAGCAGGCCGACGACATGGCCCGGGAAGCCCGGGAAGCGGCCGAACAGGGCCGCGAGGCCATGAGCCGCATGGGCCAAGCCATCGGCCGCATCAAGGATTCGTCGGACCAGACCGCCAAAATCCTCAAGACCATCGACGAGATCGCCTTCCAGACCAACCTGCTGGCGCTGAACGCCGCCGTGGAAGCGGCCCGCGCCGGCGAAGCGGGCAAGGGTTTCGCCGTGGTGGCCGAGGAGGTGCGCAACCTCGCCCAGCGCAGCGCCGAGGCCGCCCGCAACACCGCCGTTCTGGTTGAAGAGGCCCAGAAGAACGCGGATAATGGCGTGATCGTGTCGGGGGAAGTGGCCGAGATCCTGCAGCATATCGCCGACGGCGTCGAGAAGGTGACCCAGTTGGTCAGCGAAGTCGCGGCGGCCTCGCGGGAACAGGCCCAGGGGATCGACCAGATCAATACGGCCGTGGCCCAGATGGACCAGGTCACCCAGTCCAACGCGGCCAATTCCGAAGAGGCGGCGTCGGCATCGGAGGAGCTGTCGGCGCAGGCCCAGGAACTGGACCAACTGGTGGGGGTGCTGTCGGCCATCGTCGGGGGTTCGCACGGCAGGCGGAGCAACGGCCGGGCGGAGGCGAAACCGCGTCTGCGTCCGATGGTCGCTCCGTCGGCGACGTCCGCCGCCATGCACCGCGGATTCGAGCCGTACCACGCTCCGGGCCGTCTCGGACGGGGCAACGGCGCGGGCGGGTCCAACGGCTACGGGGAGCTCGTGGGGGCGGGGGTTTCGCCGCGGGCGCTTCGGCCGGAAGAGGTGATCCCCCTCGATGACGACGAGTTCAAGGAATTCTGACGCCAGCCGATGAATCGAGTGCCTTCGGGCCGGACGGGTGCAAACCGCCCGGCCCCGGGGACGAGCACGAGCGTCCTGCTCGAGGGGGAAACATGGGGAGCGCAGGGAGGTGGGTGTGTGTCTTGGGAGTCCTGTGGGCGGTTGCGGCGTCGACAGGGGCGGAAATGCTGAACATCGAGGTGGGAGGCCAATTGCGGATCCGGGGACGATACTGGAGCGACGCGCTCTCTTTCGGTTGCGGCGGCCCGGCGGTGGTGCGGATCCCGCTTGAGCTGCTGCCCGACCGGCCCATCGGACCCTTCGGCACCGCCAGCCGGTACGACTTCGACGACGACATGCACGGGCTCAAGTACTACGAGCAGCGGACCCGGCTCGGCGCCCGGGCCACTTTTACCGGCGGCGTCTCGACCTTCGTCGAAATCGAATCTTTCGATCAGTGGGGAAGCGATTTCCGGTCCGATTACATCACGGGCCGAGATTCCGCCACCCGCACCCACGACGACGTCGAGTTCCTTCACGCCTACATCCAGATCGATGACCTGCTGGATTCGCCCTTCACACTGCGGATCGGTCGCCAGCCCATCCGCCTGGGGAAAGGCTGGCTGGTCAACGACATGATCACCGCGTGCATCAGCATGTCCCACGACGCCGTCCGCCTGCTCTACGAGAGCGAAAATTTCGCCCTCGACGCCTTCGCCAGCAAGATGCACGAGGCGGGTTCGGTGGAGGAGGACGGCGACGCCGATTTCTACGGCGTCTACGGCACCTACAAAGCCCTCGAACCCGTGGACATCTCGGCGTACTGGCTGTGGGTGCGCGACGCACGGTCGATCAACGACACCAATCTGCCGTGGTACGGCGAGTGGATGGAGAACGCCCTGGGCCTGGACGACTACGGCGTGACCCACCTCCACACCGTGGGCCTGCGGGCCTTCGGCCAGACAGGCTCGTGGGACTACGATCTCGAGCTGGCCTATCAGTTCGGAGACGCCCACGCCTCCGCCGCCGGGTTCAAGATCGGCGACTACGGCGACGACGACGCCAAATACGACAGCTTCGCGGGCGACCTGGAGGTGGGCTACCGCTTCGATGCCCCCGGCCGCCCCCGCGTCTTCGCGGGCCTCGCGTACTTCGACGGCGAAGACAACCGCGACATCAGCTTCCTCGACTGGCTCAACCCCTACGACCGCGCCGAGGCCTCCCTGAGCTTCAACCGCCTGTTCTCGGGCAGGGGCTACTCGTGGATCTACGACGTGGGCCAGGACACATCGAACTTCTATCAATACCGGGCGGGGGTGGACCTGCGGCCGAGCGAGAAATGGACGGCCCAGGCCATGGTCGCCTACCAGCGGGTGGTGGAACCCTTTGATCTTCCCCGCATGGTGCACCTGGGCCGGTACCGCGTGCCCCTGTGGTCTGAATTGAGCTTCTGGACGGAGGAATCCAGCCGCGACCTCGGCTGGCTGACCTACGTCTGGGGGCAATACCAAATCACCGACGATTGGTTCATCCGCGTCGGGTGGGAGCACTTGTTTACGGGCGAAGGATTCGAAGACGGCAGCTTCACCAGTCGGCACGGGCTCGAATTCAACGGCGGCACCGACGCCGACGACGCCGACTACTACTTCTTCGACACAGGCATCAACTTCTAGCCCCGGCCGGCCGCGACGGGACGTGGAAGGGGTTCGGTATGGACGCGCTGCGAGTGACTCCGGACCGGTTGTCGGTGGTGCTGGAAGGCCCCGTCGAGGTGCGAGACCTCGATGCGTTGCTGGATGCGGTGATGCGGGAGCTGGCCCGGCTCCAACTGGCCGAGCCGCCCGTGCCGGGCGAGGTCCGGCGCCGGCTGCGGGAGGCCCTCGGGCCGGAAGGAAAGTTGAATCGCGTTGTCGTTGCCGAGGGCCGGTCCCCCGTGCCGCCGGAAGACGGCCGGATCGAGTGGGCCGGCGACTTTTTCAACGCGGGCTTTGTAATCAACGAAGCCACCGGCGCCATCGATTACCGTCGCCGGGCCGCCCAGGTGTCGGTGGCGAACGGGCAGTTGCTGGCCCGGGTGCATCCTCCGCGCGACGGTACCGACGGCCAGGACCTGTTCGGCCTCCGCATGCCCGCCGGCAAGGGCCGGAAAGCGCGCCTGCGGGCCGGCGGGAACGTCCGCACCGAAGCCGACGGGACGGTGTTCTACGCCGCCGCCACGGGCCGGGTGCGCCTGACGGGCGACGTGCTGTCCGTGGACGAAGTGTTCACCGTGGCGGGCAGCGTGGGGCTGGCCACGGGTCACATCGACCACCCCGGCGCCCTGATCGTGGAACAGGACATCGAGGCGGGATCCGAAGTCGCGGCGACGGGCGACATCGAGGTCCACGGCGTCGTGGAGAGCGCACAGGTGTCGACGGCGGGCAGCCTGACGGTGCGAGGCGGGATTATCGGATCCGCCCACAGCACGGTGCGCGCGGGCGGGCAGGTCCACGCCAAGTTTCTCCGGGACGCCCGCGTGGAAGCCGGCGGCGACGTGGTGATCGAGAAGGAGGTCCTCCACTCGATCGTGAAGACGCAGGGAGCCTTTCAAATGCCCCGAGGGCGGCTCGTGGGCGGCGAAACGGTGGCCCGCAACGGCGTGGACGTGCATCAGGCGGGCAGCGAGGCGCTGGTGTCGACGGTCATCGCCGCCGGCGAGGATTTCCAGGAATCGGACGACGTGCGGGGCAAGGAGCGGCGCGTGGCGGAGCTGGAGATGACCCTGGCCCGGATACAGGCCACGGTCGAAGCCGTGGCGCCCCAGGCCGAGAGCCTTCCGCCGGCGCGGCGCCAGGCCCTCGAAGACCTGGAGTCGCAGGCGCAAGCCCTCGCGCGGGCCGTGGACGATCTGCGGGCGGAGCTTCAGGCCCTCGGCCCGAAGGAAGGCGACGGCGCCCGGGCCCGCGTGCGGATCCGGGGCACGCTCCATCCGGAGGTGGTGCTCCGGATCTGCGGTGACCGGTTGCGGGTGTCGGAGGTGTATCCGGGGCCCGTTCAGGCGGTGTTGACGGGCGACGGCGTGACCGTGTTGCCGATGCGCGGGGAACCGTGAGGCGGCGAAGGCGGCAGGAGAACCGTGAATGCGAGTCGAGTACATCAACCCCTTCATCGAGAGCGTGTACGAACTCTTTTCAACGATGTTGAGCGCGCAAGTCCGGCGGGGTGAGGTGGGACTCAGCAACGGGGCCGGCAATCCTCGGGAGATCATGGCCCTCATCGGCCTGAGCGGCCCGGCCCGGGGAAACGTGGCCCTCTCCTTCCCCACGGGGACCGCCCTCGCCATGGTCAGCCGCCTCCTGGGCGCGGACACCCACGTGGTGGACGAGACGGTGTCCGACGCCGTGGCCGAGCTCGTCAACATCGTGGCCGGCTCGGCCAAGGCGAAGTTCAACACCAACGGGGGCACTCCCATCGACCTGAGCCTCCCCACGGTGGTGCGCGGCAACAGCTACAGCATTGATTACCCGTCGAAAGCCGTGTGGCTGGAGGTGCCCTTCACGAGCGACCTGGGCGCCTTCAGCCTCCGCGTGACCTTCGAGATCAGTGGGAAAGGAGAGGCCTGATGCGGGCTTTGGTGGTAGACGATTCGGCCGTAATGCGCAAGATCCTCATGGGCGCCCTCGCCCGGGCCGGCATAACGGAGGTCGATCAGGCCTGCGACGGCCGGGAAGCCGTCGACGCCGTATCCAAATCGGACTACAACCTCGTGCTCATGGACTGGAACATGCCCAACATGCTGGGGATCGACGCCGTCAAACACATCCGGACCGCCGGGAAGACCGTGCCCATCATCATGGTCACCACGGAGGCCGAGAAGAGCCGCGTCCTGGACGCGCTCAAGGCGGGGGCGACCAACTACATCATCAAGCCCTTCGAGCCCAACGCCATCGTCGACAAGATCAAGCAGACCGTGGCGTAGGCCGCTTCGCACCGCCGCATGGACAAATCCGTATTCGACCGGTTCCGCACGCTGGTGTACCAGCAGAGCGGCATCGCCCTGAGCGACGGCAAGGAGGCCCTGGTGTCGGCCCGGGTGGCCCGGCGCATGCGCGCCCTCGGCATCGCCGACTACGGCGCCTACCTGCGCCGGATCACCGACGATCCCGGCGGCGAGGAGGTCGTCCACCTCATCGACGCCATCGCGACCAACGTGACGAGCTTCTACCGCGAGGCCGTCCACTTCGGCTACCTGGCGGAAACGGCGCGCGCGCAGTGGGAACGGGGCCGGCGCCGCTTCCGGTTCTGGTCGACCGCCTGCTCCACCGGCGAAGAGCCCTACACCATGGCCATGACCCTCCTCGAGGCCCTCGACGGCCGGCCGGCGGATGTCCGGATCCTGGCCACCGACATCTCGACCCGGGTCCTGGACCGGTGCCGCGAAGGAATCTATCCGGCCGACAAGGTCCAATCCATACCGATGGCCCTGCGCGAACGGTACTTCCTGCCCGTTCGCGGCAACGGGACCTGCGCCTACGCGGCAGGACCGGCCTTGCGCAGGCTCGTGGTGTTCCGGCGGCTCAATCTGTCCTCGCCCCCGTTCCCGTTGAGGGGACCCCTGGACGGCGTCTTCTGCCGGAACGTGATGATCTACTTCGACCGCCCCGTGCGCGCCGCGCTCCTGGCGGAGATCCACCGCCTGCTGCGGCCCGGGGGATTTCTGGCGGTGGGCCACGCGGAAAGCCTGACGGGAACGATGTGCTCACTCCAGGTGGTGAAACCGTCGATATATATCAAGCGTGAATGAGCCGGGCCGCCCTTTTTGCTGCACGTGGCCGCGGCATGGAGCAAGCCGTGAACCATACGGTGGGTATATCGGAGATGAAAGTGTCGAACCGCCGGGACGACGTACTGGTGACGCACTCGCTGGGCTCGTGTGTGGGCCTCACGCTGTACGACCCGGTGGCCGGCGTGGGCGGGCTGATCCACTGCATGCTGCCCCTGTCGAAGATCGACGCCGAAAGGGCCGAAGCCCGGCCGTGCATGTTCGCCGACACGGGCATTCCCCTGCTGCTTCAGCGGGTGTTCGATCTCGGCGCCGAGCGGCGCAACCTTATCGCCAAGGCGGCGGGGGCGGCTTCGCTGCTCGACGAGCGGGGCTTCTTCCGCATCGGCGAACGCAACTATACGGTCCTTCGAAAGGTCCTCTGGAAGAACAACATCCTCATCGCCGGCGAGGATGTGGGCGGCACCCAGGCGCGCACCCTGTACCTCTACATGCGCGACGGCCGCACCGTGGTGAAGTCCGGCGGGCGGGAGTTCGACCTATGAGCCGGACCCGGATCCTCTCGGAAGTGCGCGCGCTGCCCGCACTCCCCACCGGAGCGGGGCAACTGATCGCACTGCTCCAGGACCCCGACGTCAACATTAACCGGCTGATCCAGCGCATCGAGTACGATCCGGGGCTGACCTCGAACGTGCTGCGCCTGGCCAATTCGAGCTATTTTGCGGGCCCGCGGTCCATCGCCTCCCTCCGCGATGCCATCGTACGTCTCGGCACGCGGCGCATCCTCCAACTGGTGATTACCTCCGCCGTGGCCCCGCTGGCCCGGAAGCCCGTGCGCGGCTACGATCTCTCCGCGGGCCAGCTTCTCGAGCACTCCGTGGCGGTGGCCGTGGCCGCCGAACAGCTCGCCGCGCTCCTCCCCGTTCGGGCGCCGGACCACCTGTTCACGGCGGCGCTCCTCCACGACCTCGGCAAGATCGTCCTCGGCACTTTTCTCCGCGTCCGCGTGGAACCCGTCACGAAGCTCGCCTTCGAAGAGGGCTTGTCCTTCGACGAGGCGGAGCGGCGCGTCCTCGACACCGACCACGCCGAGGTGGGCGCCCTGCTCCTCGCGGAATGGGGCCTGCCGTCGTCCATCGTCGATGTGGTGGCCCAGCACCACCATCCGCAGCACGCGTCGGAAGACCCGCTCACCACCGACCTCGTACACGCCGCCGACCAATTGGTCCTCAGCAGCGCCCTGGGCAGCGGCATCGACGGGCTGAATTACCGCCCTTGTGCGGAATCGCTTGACCGCCTGCGGTTGACGCCGCGCATCGAGGAACTCGCCCTCAGCCGGACCTTCGACGCCCTGGAAGAGCTCCGGGGCGTCATCAATGCCTTCTAACAAGGAGGGGAACCCATGGCCCTGAACGTTCTGGTGGTCGACGACTCGGCGACGACGCGCGCGGTCATCGGCAAGAGCCTGCGCCTGGCGGATCTGCCCATCCAGGAACTTCACGAAGCCGCCAACGGCGCGGAGGCCCTGGCCGTCCTCAAGCAGCACTGGATCGACCTGGTGTTCTCGGACCTCCACATGCCCGTCATGGACGGCTTCGCCCTCGTCGACCAAATGGCTCAAGACGACTTGCTGTGTTCCATCCCCATCGTGATCGTGTCCTCCGAGGGAAGCACGACCCGCCGCAACCAGTTGTCGGCGCGCGGCATCCGCGAATATCTTCAGAAGCCCGTCACGCCGGAACAGTTGCGGGAGGCCGTGGGCCGGTTTCTCGAGGATCGCCCCGATGAACGCTGAGACCCGGACCCGCGTCGGCGAGGTCCTGTGCGAGGTCATCGAACGGATGGCCTTCATGTTCGGCGATCCGGTCGAGAAATCCCTGATCCCACCCGACGCCGCTCCCGCCCTGCAGGTCGACATGGAGTTCAACGGCCCCGTCGGCGGCCGCCTCACCGTGGCCAGCCCCCTCGACGCGGCCGTCGAGATCGCCGCCAACATCCTCGGCCGGGAGCCCGACGATCCCGTCGCCGCCCTTTGCGCCCCGGACGCTTTCGGCGAGCTGATCAACGTCGTCTGCGGCGCGCTCCTCACCGAGCTGGCCGGCACCGAGCCCGTGTTTCGCCTCACCGTGCCTCGGGCCTGCCGCATCGGTACGGAATCGTGGAACGAACTCCGCGACGCGCCCGACACCGACGCCTTTCTCGTAGACGGCCACCCCCTCCTGTTCCGGCTCGTCCTGGAATAACGGAGACCCTTCCATGAATCTCCCTTCAACCGCGTCTCCCACGCCGACGAGCGAACGGCCCATCCGCGTGCTGGTGGTGGACGACTCGGCCGTGGTCCGACAGATCTTCGAACGGGAGCTTTCCCGCGACCCGGCCATCGAGGTCGTCGGCGTCGCCCCGGACCCTTACATCGCCCGCGACAGGATCGTCCGGCTTCAACCGGACGTCGTCACCCTCGACGTCGAAATGCCTCGGATGGACGGCATCACCTTCCTGCGCAAGCTGATGCGCTACCACCCCCTGCCGGTCATCATCGTGTCGTCGCTGACGCCCCGCGGGGGCGAACTGGCCCTCGAGGCCCTGGACGCGGGCGCCGTCGAAGTCATGTGCAAGCCGGGCACGTCCTACGCGGTGGGCGACATGTCCGTCGCGCTCATCGACAAGATCAAGGCGGCGGCCCGTGTGCGCGTACAGGCACGCACAAAGGCGACCCCGGCGGTCCCTCGGCTTTCGCTGACCCGCACCACCCATCGGATCGTCGCCCTGGGCGCGTCGACGGGCGGCACCCAGGCGCTCCAGCAGGTGCTCACGGCCCTACCGCCCAACGCGCCCGGCATCGTCATCGTTCAGCACATGCCGGAGCATTTCACGCGCTCTTTCGCGGACCGGCTCAACGACCTCTGCGCCATCCGGGTGAAGGAAGCCGAAGACGGCGATGCCGTGTCCCCCGGACGCGCCCTCATCGCCCCCGGCAATCGCCACATGCTATTGGTTCGGTCGGGCGCCGTCTATGGCGTTCAGGTGAAGAAAGGTCCCCTGGTGAACCGCCATCGGCCCAGCGTCGACGTGCTGTTCAAATCGGTGGCGCGCTATGCGGGCCGCAATGCCGTGGGCGTCATCCTGACCGGCATGGGCGCCGACGGGGCCGACGGACTCCTCGAGATGAAGTCTCAGGGCGCCGCCACCCTCGCCCAGGACGAAGCCACCTCCGTGGTCTACGGCATGCCCAGGGAAGCCGTCCAACGCGGGGCTGCCGACGAAGTCCTCCCCCTGGACCGCATCGCCGGCCGCATCCTCGACCTCGCGTAAGCCGCCCCCCTACTCGATGCGCAGGAGGCCGTTGTCGATGGAAAACTGGACGAGTTCCGCCCGGCTCTTGAGCCCGAGCTTGTTCATGATGTTGGTCCGGTGGGTCTCGACGGTCCGGTCGGAGATGAACAGCTTCTCCGCCACCTCGGCGTTGGTGTAGCCGTAGGCGAGGAGACGGCAGACTTCCTGCTCTCGCGGCGTGAGCAGGCCGAGGCGGTCCGGTTCGCGCCGGGGCGTGGCCCCCACGAAGGGCGACAGGACCAACCCCGCCAGGGCCGGGTCGATGTAGATCCGCCCGCCGTAGGCCGCGCGAATGGCCTGGATCAGCTCCGTGCCCGTGGATTTCTTGAGCACGTAACTCCGCGCGCCGATCTTGAACAATTCCTGGAGGTAGTGCTCGTCCTCGTGCATGGTGAGCACCACGATGGCCAGGTTCGGCTTGACCTTCAGGACTTCTTCCGCCACCCGGGGTCCCGAGAGCCCCGGCATGTTAATGTCGAGAAGCAGGACGTCGAAGTCCTTCTGCTGCGCGGCCCGGATAGTCTCGGTTCCGTTCCCGCTCTCGCCCACAACCTCGAGGTCGGGCTCCTTCTCGAGGAGGGCCTTCAGTCCGCTGCGGAACACGGCATGGTCGTCGCTGATCAGGATGCGGATGGACATGGAACGCCTTCATTCAGGGGGATCCGCACCCGAATGGCGGTGCCGCTCCCCGGCCGCGATTCAATCGTAAGTTTCCCGCCCACCAGCGTGACCCGTTCGCGCATGCCCAGCAGGCCCAGGGTCTCGGGACCGTGCCCGTTCCTGCGGCGCTTCCCGTTGCCGTCGGACGCGTCCTCGATGACCTGGGGGTCGAACCCGCGGCCGTCGTCTTCGATCACCAGGGTGATCTCGGCCGACCGGCGCAGCAGGACCACGCTGGCGTGGCGGGGCTCGGCGTGGCGCATGATGTTCGTCATGGCCTCCTGCGTGACCCGATAGAGCGTGACCTCTATCTGGCTGGGCAGGCGGGGCATGTCGGGCGGCGAAAAGCACTGGTAATCGACGGGAAATTCCACGCGGGGCGCCAGTTCCTGGATGTAACGGCCCAGGGCCGCTTCGATGCCGAAATCGTCGAGGATGGAGGGCCGCATGGCCCACGCGAGGCGGCGCACCTCGTCGATGGCGTCGCGGATGTCCCCTTCAATGGCCCCGCACCGGGTGTTGAAGCAGCCGCAGTCCCGATGAACCGACTGGAGCGAAAGCAGCACCTTCGACAAGGTCTGCCCCAATTGGTCGTGGAGTTCCCGCGACACCGTCTTGCGCTCGTCCTCCTGGGCCTGAACGATCTTGGCCAGCAAAGACTGCCGAGCCGCCTCCTTCTCCTGAACCTGGCGGCGATATTCCTGCAGGCTCTCCGCCATCTGGTTGAAAGCCGTGGCCAACTGGCCGATCTCGTCTCCGGCGCCCACGCGGGCCCGGGCCTCGAAGTCCCCGCTCCGGACGCGGTTGGTGGCGTCCACGAGCTGGCGGATGGGGCCCACCAGCAGCCGGGCCAGGACGACGGCCAGGATCTCGCTCACCAGCAGGCACAGGACCAGCGTCATCAACAGGGGCCAGATGATCGAAGAAAGCTCTCGCGAGAGGAGCTCGTTGGCGATGCCGATGCGCAAGGTCTTTCCCGGCGCCACGGACAAGGGCCGCACCACCTCGACCGAATCGCGAACCGGCGTCGAGGACACGGCCGACGAAGTCGCTTCGAACAAAGGCTCCCCCGAAGCGTCGTCCACCCGGACATAGCGGCAATCGGGCAGGACCTCGGACACCAGCTGCACCTGACGGCGCACCCGATCCAGGTCTCCCGCCTCCAGGGCCTCTTCAATCCGGCGCTGCAGGGTGTCGGCCAGGGCATCGGCCCGTTCCAGCGTCACGTCGCGGTGTATGCGATGCATGCTGGTCCAGACTTCGTAGAGCGTGATCGCCCCGAAAAGCAGCGCGCCGGCCACCACCACGCTGAGGATCTTGGTGTAGAGCGGCACCGACAAGAAGCGCCATACCCACCGGGCAATGCGTCGGCGAAGGCCGAAGGCCATCTGCATACGGTCCACCCTGACTCAACCGAATAAAGCCACCCGCGCCGAGGAGATTCCGTGCCGGTCCGCACCCCCTCCCCGGTACTCCCAAACAAGAGGCGCCGCGCCCCCGCCCCGATTCGGCGTCCGACCCACGGCTGCACCCGGACGCGCCCGTATCCCTCGCGCCCAAAGTACCACCCCAGGATGCGGGATGCAACGTTCCACGCCGATCTTCGGCCCGATCGGCGGCGTCGCGCGCGCCGCGCCGAAACGAGATTCCGCGGCTGGGCTGGATTTCCCAACGTTTCAGATTGTATAACAGAAGGGCTTGTGCATAAAACGGGACATAGTGCGTGATTAGATCCAAGGTAGCCAAAGCTGTGCGCGGCGCGTCTCTCGCCGCCATCTTGATCGTGGGGGGGTGGCTCCTGCTCGCGCCGATCGAAGACGGATCGGCGGCTTCAGAGTCCCAATCCGCCGAGGATGAGGCACGTCGAAGCGGCGACGTCCGATTCGTCCTGAAGATCGCACCCGGCATGCAGTACATGCCGGGAACAACTCCTTTCGGCATCGGTAAACCCATCCACGGCCTCGCCGACGTCATCCGCGACTTTGAATCGCTCTTCCCCGACACGCGCGTCGAGGTTATCAACGCCCCCATCGGCGTCCGGGAATACCTCGTCACCCAGCTCAGCAGCGGCCAGGCCCCCGACATCGTGAACGTCAACGTCGAAGACGTGTGGACCGACATCCAGAAGGGCTGGTACGTGGCCCTGGACCCCTACCTCGAACGGCCCAACCGCTTCGTCCGCGAAAAAGGCGATCCCACCGCCCCGGGCTACGACCACTGGTGGGACATGTTCCGCTTTCAGGCCATCAGCCGAGGCAAAGCGGCGCCCGACGGTCTGGTGTATTGCCTGAGCTACGACATGATCGAGACGGGCATCTTCTACAACAAGACCGTGTTCGATCGGCTCGGCCTCCGGGAACCCCAGGATTGGGACGAATTTCTCGAGATCTGCCGCATCCTGCAGGACGCCGGCTATACGCCCGTGGCCTCCATCATCGACGTCTTCAGCGACTGGTGCACCGATCTTTTCTTCGATCAGCTCTACGCCGACGTGATGCCCGGCATCGACCTGTACCAGGACCCCCTGCGCGAGCCCTATCTCCAGGGATATCTCGACTGGGACGAGATCTGTTTCCTCTACCACAAGGGCTTCTTCACCCCCCAGGACCCGCGCTATCGCGAGATGTGGTCCATCATGAAGGAGTTCCGGCAGTACGCCAGCAAGAACATCGGCACGTCGGATATCAACCGCGACTTCGTTACCCAGAAAGCGGCCATGGTCTGGCAGTCGAGCCTGATGGTTTACCGCCTCGAGGCCGACCCCGACCTGGGCTTCGAGTACGGCGTGTTCTATCCGCCGCCCTTCACCAAGGAAACCTCGGAGTACGCTTCCGGCAATCCCATGTGCGTCATCGGCGGTTCCGCCACCCAGTTCGAAGTCACCAATTCGGCCTTCGGCGACACCGGCGACCCCGCCACTTCGGAACGGCTGGACCGGGTCATGGCTCTCCTCGAGTTCCTCTGCCTGCCGGAAAACAGCAACCGCATCACCAACGAGTATCCCAGCCTCATCCCTAACATCGTGGGGGTGCCCGTCCACGAGACGCTCAGGACTTTCGAGGAAATCCTCGAAGGGCGCTACACCACCACCAAGTGGATCTTTACCTTCGACCTGCGCTACGCCGAAATTCACCGGCGCATGCTCGATCTGTACCTCAACGACGGAATCCCGCTGGAGGAATTCCTCGAATGGCAGAACGACAACCTCCGCGCCGCCTGCGAAAACCTGCTGACGCGCAAGCCCATCGATACCGAGCGGCTCCAGGCGGCCTGGGACCGGCTGGCGCCCCAGCGCGTCGATATGAAGGACTTGCCCAGTGTCAACTGAGTATGAAACCGTGGCTCCCGGAAGCCCACCGGGCACCGCTTCCCCGGTGACCGGCGCCGCACGGACCGCCAAACCGCGGCCCCTCGGCGCCCGCATCCGGTCGGCGGCGCCCCTCTATGCCCTCATCGCCGTCCCGGTGGCGCTCCTGACCCTCTTCGCCTACATACCGGTACTCTGGGCCTTCTTCAGCTCTCTCTACCGCTTCGAGATCGGCGGCGAATCGGAATTCATCGGCCTGCAGAACTACGTCGAGTTCCTTACCCGCGACCCCGTCACCTGGCCGTCCTTCGGCAACATGATCTTCCTCACCCTCGTGGCGGTGGTCGTTCGGCTCACCATTCCCCTGGTGGTGGCGAAGCTCATCCACTCCCTGACCTCGGAGCGCCAGCGCTATTTCTACCGCATCGTATTCCTGGTCCCCATCGTGGTGCCCGGCGTGGCCATCCAGCTCATCTGGGGCAGCCTGGTCTTCGCCGACCGGGGCCTGATCAACGAAACGCTGGTGGCCCTTGGCCTCGATTCGCTCGTCACGGGCTGGCTCAGCAACCCCAGGACCGCCCTCATTGCCGTGGCCATGGTGGGTTTCCCCTTCGCGGGCGGATTCGAAATCCTCATCTACTATGCCGGCCTCTCGGGCATCCCCGAGAGCGTCAACGAGGCCTGCCGGCTCGAAGGCTGCACCGGAATTCGCAAGTTCTTCCTCATCGACGTGCCCCTCGTCATGAGCCAGCTCAAGCTCATCCTCATCCTCACCCTCATCGGCGGCATTCAGGGGTTTGAAGCCCTGTTCATACTCACCCGGGGCGGCCCCGGCTTCGAGACCACCGTCCCCGGCCTGTGGATGTATTTCAACGCCTTCAGTGTCCAGCGCAGGGGCTATGCGTGCGCCATCGGAGTGTGCCTTTTCGTGCTCATCCTCGGACTTACGATCCTCAACATGCGCTACTTCCGATCGACCGAAGAAATCGAGGGGCTGCGATGAGCCACCCGCTGCGCAACTTCGCACTCCACGCCGTCATCCTCGTCTTCGCGGTCCTCACCCTGGTGCCGCTGGTGTTCGTGGTCAACAACTCGTTCCGAAGCACCATGGAACTCGACCACGCCTTCTTCGGCTGGCCCCGGTCCTTCGAACGAGCCGCGGCCCTCATCGGTCCCGCCCTGAGCGGTTCCTCCGAGCCCGTGGAAGTAACGGACAACCTGGGCGAGACGCACCGGATGTCGGCCGCCGCCGCCGTACGCTTCTACATCGCCGACGCCTTCGACGGCTACAGCCGAGCGTGGAGGGTTCTGCGGCGCTACATGCTCAACTCGCTGGTGGTGTGTTCGGTAGTTGCCGTGGGAGCCGTGCTTCTGGCCTCGGTCACGGCCTACGTCCTCTCCCGGTACCGTTTCCCCGGCTCCCAATTCATCTTCTACTACATCATCAGCACCATGATGTTCCCGGCCGTCCTCACCCTCGTGCCCTCGTTCATGCTGGTGAAGTACCTCGGCCTGCTCAACAGCCACTGGGCGCTGATCCTGCCCTGGCTCGCCGGCAGCCAGGTCTTCGCCATCTTCGTGTTCAAAGGCTTCTTCGACGGCCTGCCCGAGGAACTGTTCGAGTCGGCCCGGCTCGATGGCGCGGGCCACATCCAGTGCTATCGCCACATCGTCGTTCCCCTGTCGAAGCCCATCCTGTCGGTGGTCCTCGTCATGACCATCCTGGGCACGTGGAACAACTTCCTGTGGCCCTTCATCGTGAACACCGAGGAGAAGTACCACGTGCTGGCCTCCGGCCTCTACGTCCTGGCCACCACCACCTTCGGACAGGACGTGGGCGTCATCATGTCGGCCTACGTGATGTCCAGCATCCCGCTCCTCATACTCTTCGTCTACGCCACCAAACCGTTCATTCAGGGCGTGACCTCCGGCGCCTTCAAGGCCTGATCCTCCTCGCCGCCGGCCTGTGAAGGCCTGCGACGAGCGGCTCAAGCAGGGAGCGCATACCATGACCGACGTTGGGCGGTACGACGTCGCGGTGCTGGGCCTGGGGGCCATGGGCAGCGCGGCCCTCTATCACCTGGCACGGCACGGCGCGCGGGTCTGCGGAATCGAACAGTTCGGAGCGGTCCACGACCGCGGCAGCTCCCACGGCGAGGCGCGGGTGATCCGCAAGGCCTATTTCGAGCACCCGGACTACGTGCCCCTCCTCGAACGGGCCTATGACCTGTGGGACGAGCTGGAGCAGGAGACCGGCGCTCCGCTTCGGGTCGAAAACGGCCTGCTCCTGTCGTCGCCGCCCGGCTCCGAGGCGGTCGAAGGGCTCGAACGGTGTTACCGCGCCCACACCCTCCCCCACGAACGGCTTTCCTCCGCCGAAGCCACGGCCCGCTACCCGGTCTTCCGCCTGCCGGAGGACCACGTGTGCTTTTTCGATCCCCAGGGAGGATACCTGCGCGCGGAGGCCTGCATCCGGGCCTGCCTGGACGGCGCCCAACGGCTCGGGGCGGCAGCGCATTTCGAGGAAGGCCCGGCCCTCTGGGAATCGGCCGGCGAAGGCTATCGCCTGACCACGAAGAAGCGCACCATCGAGGCCGACCGATTGGTGATCACCGCGGGCGCCTGGGCGTCCCGGGTCCTCGCCGAACTCGGTCTGCCGCTCACGGTGCTGCGCAAAGTCCAGTTGTGGTACGACACGCCGCGTCGCGACGGATTTGCGCCCGAAGCCTTTCCCACTTATTTCGTCGATACCGACTACGGCGCCTTCTATGGGTTCCCGGTGCTGGGATCTGCCGGGATAAAGGTGGCCGAACACAGCGGCGGCGCCCCCGCCGACGGTCCCGAGGCGCTGGATCGGGACCTGCACAGCGAAGACGAGGGCCCCATCCGGCGATTCCTCGACGAGACCTTCCCCGGCCTGGAACCCGTCCGCACCCGTCACAGCGTCTGCATGTACACCATGACCCCCGACGCCCATTTCGTCATAGACGAGCACCCGGACCGGCCCGGACTCTACTTCGCCGCCGGGTTCTCGGGCCACGGGTTCAAGTTCGCCTCCGTCATCGGCGAAATCCTCGCCCATCTCGCCCTCGACGGCCGCACCGCCCACCCCATCGCCTTCCTCCGCGCCGCCCGTCTCGCCCCCGGCGCCGACCGGTAAACCGCCCATCCGACCCGTCGTAGGCCGCGACAATCCCGCGAACCGACCCCGGGAAAATTCCCCGAAGAGATATGCCGGTACCAGTTCAGGCCAACAATTGATTGCGCCCCTCCCGCCATCACCATCCGCATTGGGGAAAATTCCCCGAAGGGGATACATGATTTAGCCCAGGGCCAGCGAGCGACAGCGAGCGCCACCCTGGGATCAGGATCGCACCCCCTTCTTTTCCCCGAAGGGGATACATACGCAGCGCTACAGGCCGGCGATAGGACGGGACCGTTGCGGGATTGACGTCCGCCTCACCCTCCGCAGGGCTACGAGGACTGCGCCCGATGCTCTCATGAGCCCTACCCCTACCCGTCATTGCGAGGAGCGGGATCCTGTTGGAGTACAGGCGAACGGAGCAACAACCTATGGTTGCCCCCATGCCTTCGATATGGACCCAGACATAAGCGACGCGGCAATCTCACATGAGCCGGTGATCCCTGTCCGCGAAGTCAT
>CAYVOE010000029.1:4114-20786 GCA_964452795.1 uncultured Nitrospiraceae bacterium | reverse complement strand
CGCGGTCGAGGTCGAAGGGCCGGCTGGCCCGCAGGGGCTCGTCGTTTCGAGTGGAGAGTGCCCGCATGGCGCAGAATCCCGCCATGCCGAAGGGCACCACCGAGGCCTCCGCTCCTCCGGCCACGATGACGTCGGCCGCGCCCGCGCGGATGAGGGCCGCCCCTTCCCCGATGCTCTGGGTGCCGGAGGCGCAGGCGGTGACGATGGCCTTGTTGGGCCCGAGCAGCCCCAGCCGGATCCCGAACTCGCCGGCGGCCATGTTCGTGAGCACCTTGGGCACCATGAGCGGCGACACGCGCCGCGGACCCTCGAGCGCGAACTTGGTCACCTGCTCCTGAATGGTGTAGAGCCCGCCGATGCCGGAACCCACCACCACGCCGCAGCGCCAGGGGTTCTCTTTGTCGAGGTCGAGGCCGGAGTCCTTCCAGGCCTGATCGGCGGCGGCCAGGCCCAGGATCACGTAGCGATCGCGCCGGTTGAGGTCCTTCTGCCCCATGCCCTCGGGAATGCAATCTTCCGCGAGACCGGCGATGCACGACGGCAGGCCCGTCGTGTCGAATCGATCGATGGTGCGGATCCCCGACCGGCCTTCGCGCAAGGCCGCCCAGTACGTATCGGGGTCATTGCCCACAGGCGAAACCACGCCCAGGCCTGTTATTACCACTCTTGGTTTCATGTATGCCCTTCAAGGTTTGCGTCGAAGCCGGTGCCGACGGGGCTCCGCGACGCCGTCCCCGCCTCCCGGGCCGGTCCCTGTTTCAAGACGGCCCGGGGCCCCTGTCATTGGAACACCCAGCCCGCGATCGGGGTCGACGCGGGCTGGGCGACAGGTACGGACATCTCTATATGGGAGCGCCCCGGGAGGGGCGCGGAGATTCGTCTAGAGCTTGGTCTTGATGTACTCGACCGCATCGCCGACCGTCTGGATCTGGTTGGCTTCGTCGTCGATATCGATGTTGTATTCCTCTTCCAGCGCCATGAGCAGCTCGGTCAGATCCAGCGAATCCGCGCCGAGATCGTCGATGAAGCGGGCCTCCAGCGTAACCTCTTCCGGCTTGCGATCAAGCCGCTCTACCACGATCTGCTTGACCCGCTCTTCGATGTTTGCGTTTTCCGACATCCGGTTTCACCTCCCTCCCACATGGGTGTATTGTGGCCCGCCCGAGTGGCAGGCAAAAAATTCGCGCGGATTATACCAGGATGATTCTCCGGGATCTAGCCTTTTGCGCCGCCTACCCCCGGGAACAGGCGTAATCCGGGTCGTCGGGGAAGACGTTGACGTAGGCCGTGCCGCTCCGGGGCTCCGCCATCATGGGCGCCACCGTTTCGCGCCATTTCAGATAATGGGCCGTCTCCTTGTGACGGGCCGGCGCCTCCGGATCCCGATAGGCCTCCACCAGCACGAACCGCGTCGGGTCTTCCACCGCCTGCATCACGTCGAACCGGGCGATGCCGGGTTCCTGAAGGCTGGCCCGGGCGTTCTCGAGCGTGGCCGCACGAAAGGCCTCCACCTGCTCGGGCTTGACGCGAACGTGAACGTGGACAACGTGCATCGGGACTCCCTCCTCGGCGCGGCGTTCTTCCTCTCTCCCGCGGCCCGGCAGTATAGCATGCCCCGGGCCGGAGAAGGCCCGCCCCGGTGGAGGCGCCCCGAACCCTTCTGGCATACTCCGAAACCATGCAGAATTTTGCCGAACGCGCCGTCCAGTTGCTCATAGACGTCCACCCCCTGGATCGCGTGCCCCGGGCCGGGTACGTGCTCCGCGGCGTCGCCGAACCGGAGTCCGTGGCGGCCCACTCCCACACCCTGGCCCTGCTCGCGCTGCTCTTCGTCGAGGCCCATCCCGACCGCTTCGACGGGCGGAAGGCCGTCGCCATGGCCCTGATCCACGACCTCGCGGAGGCGCGGACGATGGACATTCCCAACCCCGCCTGCACGCCCGAGTTCAAGGCCGCGAAAGGCGAGGCCGAACAAGCCATCCTCGACGAGATGTTCGCGGGGCTCCCGCCGTTCCTGTCGGAATGCCACCGCGAACTGCGGGAAAACCGATCGCCTGAAGCCCGCCTCGTCCACGCCCTCGACAAGGTGCAGATGATGGCCCGCGTCATGGTCTACGGCTGGGAGGGCCGGGGACGGCTCGAAGACTTCTGGGAGAATCCCGCCAACTTCGAGGATTACGGCATCGAACCCGTCGCGGCGATCTTCGACACCCTCTGCGCCCGCGCCGGTCGGCCCCGTCCCCGACAGGCGTGACGTGCCACCCGTCGATCTCCCCTACCCGTGGACCTCGTGCCAGAGGACGGCGATCCGGTCGAGCTTCTTCCCCATGAGCTCGCAGCGGCGGCACAGGTCCCGGTTGATGCGCAACGTCGTCTGGGCCAGACGGAGGGGGTCGGCGCCCTCGAGGTTGTCCCGCTCGAAACGGGCGATGACCACCAGGGGTTTCACCGCGTCGTGCAGCTCGCCGAAGATGCGGATGTCTTCATCGATGCGGGTCATCTCGGCGACGGCCTCGCGGGCCTTGCGCATGCTCTGACCGCCCTCGAGCAGGGCCAGGAGCTGTTCGGTGGCGGCCACCGCCTCCCGGGCCAGGCCGTGAAGCTGTCGGAACAGGCCGGCCAGCTCGGCCTTCCACTCGTCGAGGAAGGCATCGGCGGTAGGCGAGAAATGCCAGAGTAGCGACGCCAGGCTCTCCGTCTCGATCCGCTCGTCGTGTCCGTCGCCGAGGTCTTCCAACCACATGGCGCGGTAGGCCATGCGCAACAGATCGGTGCGTCCGATGGGCCGGCGGATGGCCGGGTACCATTCAAGGCACCCGTCGGGGGCGAACCGGGACACGTAGAGGTCGACGGGCGCGAATCCCGGCGACTCCACGATCTGCGGCACCGCGTCGTCGGGATCGGACTGCCAAACCAGTTCCACCGCCTTCAGCACATGCTCGGGCCGGATGGTCTGGCGTCGCACCGGAGCTTCGGACTCGCTGACGCGGCCCAGGCGGTCGCGACGGCTTTCCACGGCGCAGTGGCCGGGTCCGTAGGGGCCCGTCTCGCGGAAATGGACGTAGCCCACCGACACCAGGACCACGGGGCAATTCACCGCCGCGGCCAGGTGCATGGTGCCCGTGTCGTTGGTGATGAGCGCCCGGGCCCGTTCGAGAAGGGCCGCCAACTGGGGCAGGGTGGTCCGGCCGAAGAGCGACACCGGCGCCGCGGCAGCGCGCCGCTGGAAGGTGTCGCCCAGCGGCGCTTCCGAGGCCACGCCCACCAGGAAGATCCGCGCGCCGTAGCGGGCGGCCAGCTCGTCGGCCACCGCCGCGAAGGAGTCCACGGGCCACCGCTTGCGATCCTCGCTGGCCCCGAGCTGCATGCACACCAGGGGCTCGTCGGGGGCGACGCCGTGCTCCGCGAGGAGGCTCTCGACGAACTCGCGGTCCTCGTGTCGCACGTCGAAGACCACCCGGGGCGTGCCGTTGCGGTGCTCGGCGAAATGCCGGGCGATGTCGCAGAGGTTGAGGGCGTTGTACTCGCGGTGGAGCACGCTGGCGAAGAAGTAGTTGGTCCAGCCGCCGCGCAGGACGAAGCGCCAGTCGTCGCTGAGGTGGGCCCCCACGATCTTCGGCACGCCCGCCAGCTTGAACAGCATGGCGGAAGCGATGTTGTGGGTGCAGTTGTAGACCACGTCGAAGTTTCCGCGGCGGATCTTCTCGATGAACCGCTCCGCGCTTTCAAAGGCGGCCAGGAGCTTGTCGGAGTCCTGGGCGCGCATGTCGCGGAACATGGGCTCTTCGTCGTAGACGATGATCTCGTTGACGTCGGGGTTCCGCTCGAGGATGGGGCGGCCCATGCGCCGTACCAGGGCGGCGATGTGGGCGTCGGGGTGCTGCCGGCGCAGGGCGCGGATCAGGGGCGTCGTCTGGAGCACGTCGCCCATGCGCGTCATCTGGGCCACGAGTATCCGCATCATTCCGCCGCCGCCAGCAGGGCCTCGGTCGATCGCCGCACTTCCTGCATGTACGTCAACACCTGTTCGGCGTAGCTCATGTTCGCATGGTTCGAAGGCAGCCGCTCCACGACCGTGTCCCACGTGAAGGGCAGGTCCGGCGACAGCTTGGCGAGGAACGGCGCCAGGGAGCTCTCCGCACCCACCCGCTCGGCCACCTCCGCCACGGTCCGCTGCACCCGGATGCCTTTGCGCAGGATGCGCGGTCCGCAACATTCAATGATGTGGTCCAGCATGCGCCGGGCCCGCTTGTCGTAGGTGTGATCCCGCAGGGCCCGCTCTCGGGCGCGGGTGGCGAAAGCGGCCCGTTCCTCCGGCCGCTCGAGGAAGTAGTCGATGCGGTCGCGCAACTCGCCCAAGTCGCGGTACACCGGCAATTCGGTGTCGAAATCGAAGAGTTCCTCAAGGCCGCGACAGGGATCGCACAACTGGAACCCGCCGCAGGCCGCGATCTCGAACACGCGGGGGTTCACCGCGTCGGCCTCGGGGTCCACGCCCGGGTGGGACGTGCTGGCGTGGAGATTCAGGTTGATCTTGGCCGCCGCCACCATCTTGACGAACTCCTCCGGCGAGTACCGGCGGTCGGGATCCCGCACCAGGGGCTGCAGCTCCCGCGCGTCCCAGTCCACGCCCCGGATCTGGAAATCGTAGTCCGTCAATCCCAGGAAAAGCTGCTGCCGGTTGTAGTATCCGGCGCCGGCAAAGGACAGATCGCAGCCGTACTCGGCCCTTTCCTCGGGCGTCAGCTCCACGGGACGGTGAATCTCGGGGTCGCATCCCGGGAGGATCGCCGTCGAGTGACGGCAGCCCGCTTCCGCCAGTTGCCGGTCGAATTCGCCGGGTTGAATGTGGAAAAACCAGTCGTAATGGGACGCAATGTCGCGCCAGTAGGTCAGATGGCGCCCGTTCTCGACGAACCAGAAGGCCGTGGCGATGCCGTCGCGGGAAAGGCGCTCGGGGAAGCTGCGTCCCACGGGCGCCTGGGCCACCACCACGCACACGTCCGGCTCGAACTCGGCGACGCGGGCGTAGCTCCATTCCCCCAGGAACGCCACCAGCATCTCGCTGAGCTGGGCGGCGGCCTGGCGCGTCCGCACGGTGCGTGTGGCCGTGTCGTAGAGTTCCCAGCCCTGGCTGTTGTCGACCAGGAGGGTCCGGTGGCCCAGTCGGCGGAAGGCCCGTTCCAGATACCGCGCCACCGGGAGCGAGCCGCCGTACATGGGTCCCACCACGGCCACGCTCAACCGCTGCCGGCGCAGGCCCGTCCGGGCCAGGAGGACCTGCATGCGGTTCATCCATTCCGGGTGGAGCCGCGCCGAGGGCGGGTGGATCAGCACCTGGGGGAGTTCCGCGGCCATCTCGGCAAAGCCGTCCGTGGCGACCACGGCGTCGGCGTCGCCGAAGGCGATGGGCACGGACGAGTCGGCCAGGGGACCTTCCACGGCCAGCCGAGCCACGGCGGGGTCGGGCTCGACCGCCGACACGCGAAAGCCGCGACGGACCAGCTCGAGCACGTGATAGCCCAGGCCCAGGCCCAGGACGACCACGGGCCGGTGCGGGTCCAGCGAGGCCGCGTCCACCAGGCGGGCCGCCTCTTCGTCGGGACGGTACCGGCTGTGGAGGTAGACGCTTCCCGCGCGCAGCGTCGGCTCGCCGCCCCGGCCCTGCAACAGCTCGATGCCCGGCGGCACCGGCACATCCTGAAGTTCAGACGCCCAATCCCGCGCCGGTTTCATATCAATCCCACCCCGCTTCCCGCAGCGCCCGGGCCTCCGCGTTGTCGGGCGCCACCAGCAGCAGGGTCTCGAGGCGGTCCCGAGCTTCTTCCCTGCGCCCCAAGTCCCTCAGCAACTTCACATGGCGGCAGGCCATGTCGGCGTTCCCCGGGTAGAAGTCTACAAACCGCCGCAGGTACGGCTCAACCTCTTCGAGTCGGTTCAATCGTTCCGCAACCGCCAGCAGGTGGCCCAGAACGGGGCCGTTGTCGAATTCCGCGTCGAGCGAGGCCCGGAACCGGTCGAAGGCCTCGTCCTCGCGCCCGTCGGCCAGGGCCACGAGCCCAAGCCCGGCAAGGGCCTTGTCGTCGTGGGGATCGCCGGCCAGGGCGCGCTCGAGGAGCGGACGGGCGTCCCCCGGCCGGTTCATGCCGAGGAGCACCAGACCCAGCTCGCAGGCCGCCGCGCCGTGGTCCGGCTCGAGGGCCAGGGCTTCCCGGTACAGGGCCGCCGCCGAGTCGAGCTTGCCCAGCCGCGCCAGGGCCTTGGCCATGATCCGCTTGCGCGTGAAGGCGTCGCCCGCCAGGGCGGTCTGGGCCAGGCCGTAGGCCTCCTCGTTCCGGCCTTCGTCGAGCGACTTCTGGGCCAGTTCCAGTCGGTGGAGTCCGGGTTTTCCGGCCACCAGGAGGTACTGGTAGGTCAGGAGGTCGCGGTATTCGACGTCGTCCACGCCCTGCAGCGTCATCCGCCCCAGGGTCACGGAGCCGTCCGCGTTCCGGGGAAGGTGGGCGGCGTCGAGCATGGACAGGGGCTGGAGGCGCACCGCCTCGAGACCGGCCTCGCGGACCATCTCGACCATGTCGGTGGCGGTGAAGAAACGCAGGTGGGTCCGATCAAGGATGCCCGCGTCCTCGTACTTCCAGCGGCCGTGGGCCAGCATCTGCACCACCTGACAGAACCGGACGTTGGGAATGCTCATGACGATGCAGCCCCGAGGCGACAGGACCCGCGACAGTTTGCGCAGGACCTCGGTGGGGTTGACGAGGTGTTCGAGCACGTCCGCGCAGCAGATGCAGTCGAAATACCCGTCGTCGAAGGGCAGCTCCATCTCCTCGATGTTGCCCAGGAAGGCCTGGTCGAGGGCGCGCCGCGCCAGATCCCAGGCCCGCTCCACCACCTCGATGCCCACCACTTCCTCGGCGCCGCGCGATTTCAGCACGCGACCGAACTCCCCCGCTCCGCAGCCGATGTCGAGGACGCGGCGGGCGTCGGCGGGGATGAACGGCACCAGCTCGGGCCGGGTGGAACGGTAATAGCCGCCTTCTTCGAAGCGCGCGTCGGGGGCGCCGCCGTGGACGGGACGCCGGGGTCCCGCCGGTCGCCGGACCGCGTCGACGAGCGTCCGCATCCGGTGGTCGTAGGTGTGCCGGGCAAGGACTTCCTCCCGACCGGCGGCGGCGATGCGTTCGCGGGCGGCCTTGTCGGCCAGGTACCGCTCGATCTTGTCGAAGAGCTCGTCGTCGTTCCGGTAAATCACCAGGTGGCGGCCGTCTTCGAAGAGGTCTTCGAGGCCGTCGGCCTCGTCGGTGATCAGGAGCGCGCCCGACGCCAGGGCTTCGAACACGCGCATGTTGAGGTCGCGGTTGACGCAGGCATTCACCACAATCCGGGCCTGACCGTAGATCTGCGCCATCTCGTGGGGCCAGGCCCGGCCGATCCGGTTGTTGGGAAATCGCCGCCGTACCGACTCGAGGAGTTCCCGGCGCCGGGGCGACGCGTCGGAAAGGCTGCCCACATAAGCCACGTCGTAGATGCGCTCCGCCGGCGGCCGGTCGTGCAGCTCGGGCGCGCAGGCCAGCGGCAGCCACTCGACGTGGCGCAGGCCCGCGTCGCGAAACTGGGGCACCTGGGCCTTCTGAGCCAGAAAAACGTAATCGAAATGGCGGGCGATCTCGAGGCGGGTCGCCGGATCCACGTGGGTGTCGATAAGGTAGCAGGCCTTGACCAGGCTTAATTCGTCGAAGCCGTCGGGCAATTCCTTGGCGCCGCTGTCGACCCAGAGGTAGAGGTCCGGCTCGAACCCCTCGCCCGCCCGGCGCACGATCTCCGACGCCCGCGCCCGGAGGGGCAGGTCGATGGCGTGGGGCGGATAGTCGGGGATGGGCTCCGAGAAACCCCAGGTCTTGAGCACCGCCTCGGGACACCGCAGCCCGGCCGCCACCACGTTGTGCTCCCGTCGCAGGGCCGCCTCCAGGTACCGGGCGGTCGTGATGGGCGAGGCCACGTATTCCAGAATGATGTTGCGGCGGTCCACGGCGGGCCGGCGCGGGGCACGGCGACGAGGCCCGCTCGCGGCGGCTTCTTCAATCACTTCGCGCCAGCGCTCCACAAACGGGTCCAGGGGGAACTTCTTCGCCACCGTCTCCCGTCCCCGGGCGCCGAGGGTCTCGGCCCGTTCGGGATCGTTCAGCAACTCCTCGAGGCGCGCCCGCAACACCTCCGGATCGTCCGACACGTAGCCGTCCACGCCGTCGGTGAGGGGGCTGGTCCGGTTGGCCAGCGACACCACGGGCATCCCGCAGGCCAGGGCCTCGAGCAGCGAAAGGTTGTAGCCGTCTTCCCACTCCTCGCGGGTGACGTGAAGCAGGCACCGGAGTGACCGGTACTGGTTCAGGAGGTCTTCGAAGGAGGTCGAGGGCTTCGCCGCCGGGATATCGGGGTCCTCGCCGACGATGCGGTGAGGCAGGCCCGCGCAGACCCGTTCCTGCAAATCCACGTCGAACATGAGGTTGCGCGCTCGCATCGAGTTTCCCACCCGAAGCACCTCGCGCACCCGGCCCGTGTACCCGCCGTACTCCTCCACGTCGATCCCGGGCGGGATCACGGGCCCGTCGATGCCGTAGTCCGCCCGCTTGGACTCCGAGATGAACACGAAGCGGAACCGGTCGCGCAGGCGCTCGAGCAGGCGCTCGTACCCCTCCACGTCGCGGCCGTTGGGACCGCTTACGGTGGTCCGGAGAAAGGACTTGCGGTTGTGGCAGACCAGCAGCCCCGGCGTGCGGGTCGAGAATACGTCGGCGGCGTTCATCTCGTTCTGCGCCACCACCACGTCGAAGCGCCCCGCCTCCAAATCGCCCCGCCACTGCGATTCCGGCGCCAGGGTGATGTTGGCGGGCAGGGAACGAAAGCGGTGCTGCCAGGGGCGCGCGAAGGGCGGTTTCTCGTAGAGCCCCACGGTCAGGGGAAGGCCCGTCCGGGCCATGAGACACAAATAGGGCTCGTGAAAGTTGAATGTCAGGACGCGCGGCAATGTCATGGGGATTCGGTTTTTCGGTTACGCCGAGGGCTGCTGAGCCAGGTGCCGCAGGGCGGCCACGATCTGGCACTCCTGCTGGGCCCGGGGAGCCAGCTCGTACTCGAGCAGGTCGCCCAGGAGCACGCAGTCGCCCGCACGGAGGGCGTCCGCCGCTTCTTCCAGAAACCGGTTCAATTCCTCGTGCATGCGGGCCGCGGGCACGCCGTCGACCCGGACCTCTTCCAGAGGCAGGTCGCACAGGCTCGACACCTGGAGCTCCTGGGTCTTCACCTCGCTCCAGAGGTCCGCCAGCCGTTCAAAGGGCTCGAACCCTTCCTCGGGCGCGTCGCCCTGGAAGACCGCCGCCAGGGCATGGCACGCCCGGGCCAGTTCGGGAACCACTTCCTCGAGACGATCCAGGCAATTTCGGGCCATGTCGGCGAGGGAACCCGACGTAACGTCAAGGACGCGAACGTCTTCCACGGGCCGGTCGGCGCGGGTTCGCAGATCTTCGGGGGGGATGTCGCAGCCGTCGGCGCGCAGGGCCACGATGGCCCGTCCTTCGGCCTTGAGAAACTCGCTTATCGCGGCGACCGCGCCGATGAGATCGGTCGGGGCGCCTTCCACGGCAAAGTTGCGTTCGCCATCGACGATCACCTCCATGTGCGCAACTCCTTATCCTGTCTTACGGTAAGAGGTTATTTTGGCAAGAGACGGGAAATGCTGTCCACCTGCGCGGCGGAGGCCGCCTGCGCGTTTTCGGCGCGGATCGCCAGGTACACCTCGCGCCGGTGGACCGCCACGGCCCGGGGCGCCACGATGCCCAGCTTCACCTGGTTTTCCTTGAGATCGAGCACCTTCACCTCGATCTCGTCGCCTATCATGATGCTTTCATTTTCCTTACGCGTTAGAACGAGCATGTTTCACCTCCTGTGAGCCTTGGCTACCTCCCTGTACCTGTGCCTGCGCAAGGAAATACTGGATGGGGTACCGACTCCGCTCGAGGATGGTCTGTTTACCCAGCCGATTCCTCCGATTGATCAGAATCGGCGCCTTCAGGTTCGTCCGAACCTGAGTGGGGTCCTGCGGCACCACCACGAGCGTATAGACTTCCAGTTCTTCCGTACTATTCACGGCCAGCTCCGCCAGTTCCGCGTGGCCGATGCGAATCTCGTAATCCGGCACCACCACACGCGGATCCAGTACGATAAAGGCCAGTTCACCCGATTCCGTCGACTGCAACCACATCAGCGGGCTGTCTTCCGGGCCCGGGAGCAGAACGAAACGCCGGTACTCGTGAAAGCCCAGGATCGGCTGCGTGAACGTCACGACCGCGTTGTCGTCGATCTCGAGCGTTCCGAATCGTGTTGTCTCGAGCTTCATGCGCCGCCTGTGCCCCCCATAATACAATAATCTATTGCCATTGCATACATTATTTTACCCGCCGGTCGCGCCGGAAGGACCGGCTTTCGAAGCGAACTGTCGGACCCGGGAGCACAGCCCCCTTCTTCCCGCGGATCGGACCCCTCTCCCCTTTTGGGTAACCCTAGCCATGTCAAAGACATTCCACGTAGGGACGCGGATCCGGCCCCGAACGGCCCGCGAATCGGGCCCTCTGCCGAGGCCTTGACCGCGCCTCTCAACGGTGGAGCGGACGAAGTACCGGAGCGGGCGCCGAACCGGTCCCATCCGGCCGCCCTTCAATCATCGTCGTAATTCTACCGCAACTTTATTCCACTACGGCATAAAATGTGCCCGTCGTGGTGTGGCCCTTCTTGTCCACCAGGGTCAACGTGACGGGATAACGCCCCGGCGCGCGGAAAACCTTCTTCGCGAGGGCGTCCTTGCTCTTGTCGCCGTCGCCGAAGGTCCAGAGGGTCTTCTTGAGGGTGAAGGTGGGATCGTAGGGGACAAAGAGGCCCGCCGGATAGCGGTCGTCGATGGTTACGGGCAGGCGGCCCGCCGGGACGCGGATGACGTCCAGGGGATTGAACACCCCCCGTTCGCCCACCGCGAGGCGCAGGTCGCGGTCCACCGACAGCACCGCCACGGGCCCCTGGCCGACCAGCACGTCCGCGACGGCGCGCATGGTCTGGGCGTAGGCCTTCTCGCTGCAGTAGGCGAGGACGATGGCGTCGGCGTCGGCGAAACGGGGCAGCGCGGAGGGGTATCCGAGGAGGACCACCACCACCTGCACCCCCTGCTTCTGCAGTTCGCTCACGAGCTCGACCTTGCTGGCGATCTCGCCGTCGTTGGTGAAGACGCAGATGGCCGTCTTCATGCCGCGCACCCGCGCGGTGATCCGGGTGATCTCGAAATCCAGGATGCGGCCGGCGTGCTTGGCGCTCCGGATCTGCTGCTGGGCCACGTGCTTGAGGTATTCCTCGAGCGCTTCCTGCAGTTCCTCGACCCCCACCTCGCCCGTGACCCCGACGGGCTGGCTCGAGGCCTTGTTCAACGGCAGGACGTTGTTCCGGTTTTGAACCAGGGTGATGGCCCGGCGCTCGATGTCGTAGGCGGCCTCGGCGAGGCCATCGTCTCTCTCGAGCTTCTCCGCCACCTGGGCCTTGGGCAGTTCCCGCGCCATCAGGCCGTGCCGCTCCTTCATCTCGAGGACCCGCCGCAGGGCCTCGTCGATCACCTGCTGGCTCAAGGCCCCCGAGTTCACGGCGGTTACAATGTCGTCCACCGTCTTCATCACCCGCGAACCGGCCTGGTTCCACAGGATCATGTCCGCGCCGGCCTGGAGCGCCTTGATGGCCGCCACGGTGGGGTCCTCGTAGTGAACGATGTCCGGGGTATCCATGGGACCGGCGATGATCACCCCCGTGAACCCCAGGCGCCGCCGCAGCAGGCCGCGCATCACCGGCTCCGACATGCTCGAGGGGATGTCCGACGGGTCGATGGTCGGCGCCACCGTGTTCGACACGTGGATGGCCGGCACGCCCTGCTCGATGGCCCGGCGGTAGGGCAGCAGTTCCCGGTCGTCCAGGAGCGGCCCCGCCGTCAGCAGCACCGCGGGACCCCTCCGCATGCGGTTGGCTCCTCCGCCGGGGAAGCCCGTGGGCACCGCCACCAAGTCCTTGTCGGCCAGGGCCTTGAGAATGGCGCCGCCCGCTTCCGCGCAGAACCGGGGATCGCTGCCCAGGCAGTCGAGGCTGCCCTTGACCCCCGGCAGGGTCGGCGCGAGCTCAAGCGAGGGGCCCAGGTTCATGTTGAACCCCATGGCCCGGAGCTGGTCGGCGATGAGGCTCCCCAGCTTTTCCGTGGACCCGGGGTCGTTGGCCGCCGCCACCGAGAGCAGCGACGGCACCTGGAAGAAGAAGGCGTTGGGCAGGTTCCTGCCCTTGGGCAGGTCGTAGAGGTTGGTGCCGATGAGCAGCGGGATCCCCGTGTTTTTCTCGACGGGAAGCTGCCGGATCCGCTCGATGTAGTCCCGGGCGTCCACGGGCCGCGTCACCGGCGGCGTGATCACGCCCCCCGGCGTGTACTGCCTCAGCAGCTTCACGTCGTCCGAGTTGGGGGCGGGCCCGCCCTGGAGCGTCACAATCATCAACTGGGACGCCCGCTGACGCAGGTCCAGGGCCTGAATGCGCGCGGCAATGGGGTCCTGCGACGTAGCGGGCGCGGCGGCGGGCTCCGACGTCTCTTTCGGCGCCGTCACGGACGTAGACGCTCGTCCGCTGAAATTCGTCGGGGACTGGGTCCACGCCGCCCCGGCCACCAATGCCGCCGCCAAGATCGCTCGAAACCGCTTCATCCCGCCCTCCTCTCCCGTTTCCGGGGTGCTGCACGATTCTAGCAGGCCCGTCCCCGCAGGGAAAGCCGCAGTCTGGGCGTCCTCACCCCTGACAGATCGGTCATAGCCGTGGAATCTTTTGGGAGGGCTACGGCCAATTTACCGCTACTTCCCCTTGAATAGCCTGTGTTAGACTGAGGATGGTGTCCAACCTTTGGGGAATGTATCGGGGGACTTTACCATGACGTCGCGGGAACGCATGCTGACGGCGCTGAACAACGGCCGTCCGGACCGGCTGCCGTGCCAGGTCCACGGGTGGATGGACTACTACCTCAAACACTACCTCGGCGGGCTGGATTGGTGGCAGGCCTACGAGAAATTCGACATGGACTACGCCATCTACGTGTCGCCGGACTATGTGTACGACGAGAAAGACCTGGCGAAGTGGGAGTGCCGACGCGTGGACCTGGGCGTCGACGAGGAGGGCAACCACGGCTGGGACGAAACCGTCGTCACCCCCAAGGGAACGCTCCACCACGCCGGGGAATGGAACGAGGTCACGGGCTGGGAGACGGAGCCGCTCATCAAGAACGAGGGCGACTTCGCGTTGTGGAACGAGTTCGTACCCCTCCCCGTGGCCGCCGACTTCACCCGCCTCAAGGAAACCCGGGAACGGCTGGGCGACCGCGGCATCATCCGCAGCCACCCCTTCAGCCCCGGCCAGGGCAGCCCCTGGCAGAGCTTCTGCATGCTTGTGGGCACCGAGGAAGCCATCATGATGGGGCTCGAGAACCCCGACTTCCTTCACCACGCCCTCGACGCCATCCTTCAGAAGACGCTGCGCGTCACCGAGCTGTGGAAGGGCACGCCCGCCGACATGGTCGAGACCGGCGGCGGCGCCGGATCGAATACCGTGATCAGTCCGGACTTTTTCGAGGAGTTCTGCCTGCCCTACGACCAGAAGCAGCACGCCGCGCTCCACGACGCGGGGGTGAAGATCGTCTATCACCTGTGCGGGGGCATCATGCACATGCTCGACAAGGTGACCCGCAACGGCGCCGACGGGCTCGAGACCATGACCCCGCCGTCGATGGGCGGCGATTGCGACCTGCGCGAGGCCTCGCGCCGCGTGGGCGACAAGCTCTTCTTCATCGGCGGCTTCGATCAGAACGCCGGATTCGAGCGCGGCACCCCGGAGCGGGCACGGGAACTCGTGTTCGAGTGCTTCGAAGCCACGAAGGACCACGCCGGCTACATCCTGGCGCCGTCCGACCACTTTTTCCATGGCGACCCGGCCTGCGTGAAGGCCTTCGCCGACGCCGCCAAGGAGTGCGTGTACTGATCGCCCGTCTCAGCGGGCCAGGACTTGCAGGGCGTACTGGTGTTCCTGGGCCTCCGGCGGGTACAGCTTCAGGAGGGTCTCGCAGATCCGGCGCAGGTTCTCGCGATCGCCGAGGCGTTCGTAGCAGGTGAGAAGCTGGATATAGGCGTTGCGGGCCGCGGCGGCGTCGGGATAGTCGTGCAGCAACAGCTCGTAGCATTGGGCCGCGTTGCGGTAGTCCCCGAGCTTTTGACGGTACAGGTTGCCCATGGCCCCGAGGCGCGCGGGCGCGTCGTCCGCCTCCGGATTCCGCTCGATATACCGCCGATGCTCGGCGATGAGGGATTCCGGCGACGGACGTCCGAGGCCGGCGGCTCCGTCGGCTTCCGAAGCGCCCGCTTCCGCGGTCACGGCGCCCCTCGCGGCGGGCAGGGCCTCTTTCCCGTCCGCCTCCGCGCCGTTGGAGCGCGTGTATCCCCAAAGGGCGGCCCCGATCGCCGCGACCAGCAGGAGGGCCAGGTAGCCGTTCTCCCGCAACAGGGTCTTCACAAAGTCCGGTGTCACAGTTCCCTCCAGGACACCTGTTGAAACACCAGAATGGGATAGGCGCCTATCATGCCGAGGGGCAGATTGTCCGCCAGCTCGGGCACCTGGAAAATGTCGGGGACGTTCTTCCCCATGTCGAAGTAATTCGACACGAAGGTACCCAGGGTGATGGTCTGTTTCGAGCTGCGGATCTGCTGCTGGGCGTAGAACGCCCCCATCATGCGGAGCTGCGACTGGGACCCCACCGTCATGCTTCCCTCCGCCATGATGCCGAGGATGTTGTTCACGGGAAAGGTATTCACCGTGGTGCCGTTCGGATTCATGGCCAGCAGGTCGGTGTCGAGCGTGACGTTGCCCAACACCAGCCAGCACCCGCGACCGGTGTAGTGAATCGTGCGGTCGTTGCCGTTGCCGCGGGTCAGGGTAAGGTCGCCGTTGAACTGGACGGGACCGTTGATCTCCATCACGTTGGTGTCGGCGTTGAAGTAGATGTAGTTGTCCGTCGGCAGGCGGTTCGCCGGATTGGTGTCGAGGGGGCGCGTGGCGTTGTAAAAGAAATGGCTGTTGGCCCGGATGGTCACATTGCCGGGGTGGGGCGTGCCGGCCAGCACGTCGCGGAAGTACTCGCGGTGGGTGTAATTCCGGCCCGTCATCGGGTTGATGTAGGTCCGCCCCGTGCCGAGCTCCCTGTAGTCGTGGTCCAACAGAGGAAGGGGCACGCGGTCGCCGAGGTCGTAGGTCTCGTTCCAGCCGTTGTCGCTCGATACCCGGGTCGGAATGCCGCGGCCTCCGTTGTCGATGGTCGAGTTGCCGGTCCAGCCGTCGCTGACGTAGGTGCCGTCCAGGGTCTCCTTGCTCGTGTTGCCCGGGACGTCCGGCTCGCCGATCTCCGAGTTGCCCGACAGGCCCACGAGCCCGTTGCGTACCCGGAGCTCCGCGTTGAGCGTCGACACCACCTCGCCGTTGAACAGGCGCTGAGGCAGGGGCGGCACCCGGACCGCCAGGTCGGCGGGTATGCCCACGTAGTTGTTGTGGATGAGGCTGGTGCCGCTCAGGTCGATGGCCGTGAGGGCTTCCGCCCCTTCGGGCAGGTCCGTGCCCAGCAGGTGGACCGAGCCGTGAATGCTGACGTTGCCGTTGATGAGCCCGCCCGACTGGCCCGTTCCCGCGAAGATGGCGTTGCGCCACACGTTCACGTCGAAGCCGCGGATGACGGACTCGACCCGCCGCCGGACCGCGCCCGACTGGGCCAGCGCATGAATGGTGTAGGTGAAGTTCTCGTCGTCGTCGTCGACAAATCCGTCCCCGTTGTTGTCGAGGCCGTCGTCGGCCCAGTTCTGGGCGTAGGCCATGTACCGCACCCGGGGCAGGCCCTGGGGCGACAGCGGTTCCACATCGGGATCGTCGAAGTCGGGCAGGAAAAATTCACCCGGGGGCGGGGGCGTCCAGGAGCCGATGCCGATGTGGCCGTCGCCCACGGCTTCGAGATCCGAAATGCTCTGGGCCAGCGCCGATTCCAGGCCCGCCATACAATCCTTGTAATCGGTGTACTGGCTGACCTGGTTGCTTTGGTTGACCACACGCAGCGACAGCGCCGCCAGGACCAGCACCGCCACCGCAATGAACAGCGTCGCCACCAGGAGCGCCATGCCCTCCTGGCCCCGCCTGTCCGCTCGTACCGTATCCATAGGCTAGTTCCTCGGAGACACGACCTCGGTCAAAGTGGAGATGATGAGCGGTCCCCGGGGACCCGCCCGGCGTTCCGACTGGACGGTCACCCGTATGCCCGCCCCCGCCCGCTCGAACCAGAGCCCGCGGTCCAACACGTTGTTCTCGTTGCGATCCTCCCCGCCGTCGAGGACGCCGTTGTTGTTGAGATCCTCGTTGATGGCCAGACCGTTGCCGACGACGCGCACGCCGTTGGCGTCGACCCGCACCAGTTGCGTAAGCCGCATGCCGTCGCCGTTGAGATCGGCCACGTCGCGCTGGAGGGTGCGCACCGGCGACAGTTCCAGATTGCCGCCCATGTCCACGGCGGTGCCGTTGCCGTCGAGGT